>CACJAW010000003.1 GCA_902591495.1 uncultured Pseudohongiella sp. | reverse complement strand
TTTCAGGCAAAGACGGCAAACTAATCAAAGCTAAAAAACTTCGACTAAAACAAAAAAAGCCGAGACTTACTGACGAAATAATTGATATTGGCCACGTTGGGGAGGTAGTCAGCATTAATACTGAAATACTCGATGTTATGAAGGATAGTAATTTTATTCCGGTTATAGCCCCAATTGGGACAGACGACTCTGGTACTAGTTTTAATATTAACGCAGATTCAGTTGCCGGCGAGATCGCGGCAGTCATGGGCGCAGAGAAGTTAATCCTTTTAACTAACGTTGAAGGCGTAAAAGACAAGACAGGAAATGTTTTGACAGGATTAACTCCCATCCAAGCGTCGAGGCTCATAACCAATAAAACATTGAAAGATGGAATGGTTCCGAAAGTGCAGTGCGCTATAAACGCTGTCAAAAGTGGTGTGACTGCTGCTCATATAATAGATGGAAGAGTCGAACATGCAGTTTTATTAGAAATTTTCACAGATGAAGGCATTGGTACACTTATAACTAAGCGTGCTAAAAAAGATCACAATTCATAAGCAAGTTGTACTAAAAATAACAAATATATAGAACTTTGGAAGATTTAAACCGTTTTTATGCCCAGTAAGAATAAGACAACTCGCAAAGACCAAATTTTACGATCACTAGCACGCTTGCTAGAAACTTCTCCAGGGACAAGAATCACTACAGCTTCTTTAGCTAGCCATGAAGGAGTATCAGAGGCGGCACTCTACAGACATTTTCCAAGTAAGACGAAAATGTTTGATGATCTGATAACATTCATAGAGGAAACGCTATTTTCCCGAATCTCTCGAGTATTAAAGGAAGAGCAGTCCGCTTCTGCCAGATGCTATAAAATTCTTACACTGATACTCACATTTTGTGAAAAGAATCCAGGCTTGACCCGATTACTGACTGGCGATGTGCTGGCGGGGGAAACTGAAAGCTTACGAAACCGTGTTTCACGGTTCTATGATCGTATTGAATCTCAACTAAAACAGGTATTGCGAGAAGCCCAAATTAGGGAAAACGTTAGACCTACTGCTTCACCAGCCGCTGTTGCTAACCTTTTACTAGCCTCGATAGAGGGCAGACTATCACAATTTGTCAGAAGCAAATTCAAAAAATCGCCGTTGGAGAATTGGGATACTCAATGGGATTTCTTGAGTAAAAATTTATTACTCCCCTTTGACCCTAACTAAGTCGGCAAAATCAGACCCCATAAAGATTTTGGTACCTTTTAACCTCCTCCAAACTTCTTTTTAACTCTCTGTCCTCGGACAATTCAAGGTATGAAATTATGTCTTTAAGACTAACAATGCTAATTACAGAGATACCCAACGTTTCCTCAATTTCCTGAATCGCCGATAACTCCCCCAACCCTCTTTCTTGTCTATCCAAAGCTACGGCTACCCCAGATATCCGAGCATTTGTACTCCTAATTATTTCAACAACTTCCCTGATTGCCGTTCCCGCCGTAATAACATCATCTATAACCAATACACTGCCTTCAAGATTGGAACCTACTAGCAGCCCTTTCTCGCCGTGTTGTTTCTCTTCTTTTCGATTGAAAACGTAGGGTTTCTCTAAGTTAAATTCTCTAGACAGCACGATCGCAGTCGCTGAAACTAAAGGAATGCCTTTGTAAGCAGGACCAAACAAGACATCAAAAGAAAGTTTCGATTCTACTATTGCAGACGCATAGGATTCAGCAAGAAAATTCAACTTTTTGCCGGAATTAAATAACCCTGCATTAAAGAAATAAGGGCTAATCCTACCCGACTTAAGTTTGAATTCTCCAAACCTAAGTATCTTGTGGTCAATAACAAAATCTAAAAATTTAGACTGGTAATTATGCATAAAACCTCTTAGTCAATATTTAAGGCCAGCGCTTTTTTCTGCATTTTGATCAATTCTTTGATCCCAGAGTCAGCAACACTCATCATTTCTAGTAGTTCGCTTCGGCTGAAGTCACCATCCTCTCCGGTGCCTTGAATTTCAATATATTTGCCAGATTCAGTCATAACAAAATTCATATCCGTCTCTGCATTGGAATCTTCTAGATAGTCCAGATCAAGTACTATTTGCCCATTAACAAGTCCAGCGGATACGGAAGCGACTAATTGCTTTAATGGTGATTCGGTTAACACTTTTTCCTCCAGAATATGAGATATAGCATCAACTACCGCTATGCATGCTCCAGTTATTGAAGCTGTGCGTGTACCGCCATCCGCTTGCAATACATCACAATCAATCTTGATTGTTCGTTCACCCAACTTCTTCAGGTCGACAACTGCACGCAAAGATCGCCCTATCAGTCTTTGTATTTCTATACTTCTAGCTGCTCTTTGTGATCTCGTCGCTTCGCGCTCCATCCTACTGTTAGTCGAACGCGGAATCATGCCATACTCAGCAGTCACCCAACCTTGCCCCTTACCCTTAAGAAATCGGGGAACAGAATCTTCGACAGACGCATTACACAAGACCTTGGTATCACCAAATTCAATAAGAACAGAACCCTCAGCATACTTAGTGTATCCCCTGGTAATTGAAATTTCTCTCAGCTCCCCGTTTTTACGACCACCTAACCTCATTATTTTTCCTGCCTCAATTAAGGGCTTCTCTATAAACTATATTTAAATTATCCTCTAATTTCCCGCAAGTTACGAGCTGCGCTTAGATAAAGCTTTTTACCAAAATGGCCCTTATTGAGTTAATATGCTTTTAAAAAATTAGAGGGAAAAATCGTGGTACATAGCATGACAGCTTTCTCCAGGCAGCAGCTTGAACGCGAATGGGGCTCACTTACTTGGGAGGTTCGCTCAGTCAACCACCGTTACTTAGAACCGAGCATTCGGCTGCCAGAGAATTTCCGTAGTCTAGAAAATCCTATCCGAAAGCAGTTGAGAGATAAGCTTTATCGAGGAAAAATAGAATGTCAGCTGAAACTTCGAGCGGTAGAGGCAAATCAAATAGATTGGCAATTGAACTTAGATTTAATTTCTCAACTAAATAAAGCAAATTCGGAAATTAACAATAATATCGGGGGTGATTATCAACTGAGTAGTTTGGATATTTTAAAATGGCCTGGAGTGATTAGTGATCAATCCATTGACGAGGAGCTATTCAATAAGGAAGCTTTGGGGCTTTTCGAAAAAGCGTTAGACGATCTCATGGTTGTTCGCGAAAGGGAAGGTGCGGCCCTCAGGGATATGATATTAAAGCGGATTGCATCGATACAAGGTATTATAGATTCTATACAAGCAAAGATGCCTTCTATAATTCTGAAACAAAAGGAAAATTTGCTTAATAAATTGGAAGAACTAAAAGCAGAATTTGAGCCGACAAGGTTAGAGCAAGAAGTAACGTTGCTTGCCCAAAAGGCCGATGTAGACGAAGAATTGGATCGGCTAAATTCTCATTTACAAGAGGTTAAAAGAGTATTAGATTCGAGCGGGCAGATAGGCAGAAGATTGGATTTTTTAATGCAGGAGTTGAATAGAGAAGCAAATACACTTTCCTCTAAATCAATTGTTGTAGAGACCACACAAAATGCCGTCGAGCTTAAGGTTCTGATTGAACAAATGCGGGAACAAATTCAAAACATTGAATAAATGAACCAAGGAATTCTCTTCATTATAACCGCTCCCTCAGGAGCAGGTAAAACCACTTTAGTAAAGGAGATTCTAAAACGAATTCCGAGTCTCTCTGTTTCTGTATCATATACAACAAGACCAATCCGGCCTAGCGAAATAAATGGTCAAAATTACCACTTTGTGGATGAGAGCACATTCCAAAAAATGAGTTCCAATAAAGACTTTCTTGAAGTTGCAGAAGTTTATGGGCACAAATATGGGACTTCCAAGTCATGTGTACACAAAGAATTTGAACAGGGCAATGATGTAATTCTGGAAATAGATTGGCAGGGAGCCGAACAAGTAAAATCTTTATTTAAAAAAGCTTGTTCTATATTTATTTTGCCTCCATCTCTTAAGGAATTAACCGACCGCCTATATAAGCGGCAACAAGATGACAGTGTCACTATTGAAGTTCGCATGGCTCAAGCTAAAGAGGTAATTTCGCACTATACAGATGCGAACTATATTGTGGTTAATGATATATTTGACGAAACAGTTGAAGACATTGTCGCAATAATTAGGTCACGAAAGCTTCAAGTACAAACTCAAAAGTTAAATCTTGCAAATTTGATGGCAGATTTGACCAAAGAAGAGCAGTTTACTTGAGGGTTATTGCTTGAGTATAGGTGGATTTTCGTCCAAAAATCGGTAAAATTTCGCCCTCTCTGGAATTTACCCAGTTTAGTTGGAGCGAAAAATATGATTTCACATACGCTCTGCTTTTTTTCATGTAAAAAAACCATAGTTCATAGAACTATCTTAGGCACAAAAATGGCAAGAATCACAGTAGAAGACTGTCTTGATAATGTAGACAATAGGTTCGAATTGGTTATGGTCTCGAGTAAGAGGGCTCGTCAGATTCAAGCGGGGGGAAAAGATCCGTTGGTTGAAGCAGACAACGACAAACCAACAGTGATTGCACTCCGAGAGATTGCAGACGGACTAGTCAACGCTAGTATTCTTACCGAGAAGCCCAGCGTCGAAATTGAGGAATTAAAGGATAACTCTTTAGATGAAACTCAAATAGTCGCACAACAGGAAGAACCTCAAAAAACCGAGTCTTAATCGAATGGTGGTAAAACAGATTGCGATCGTTACCAGACAAAGGCTCAATCAATTCCCTCAGCGCTGGGCTCTTAAGTTATCTTGCTAAAGAGCAGGTGAACAGCGTTCGTCGCGCTTATTTTTACGCAGAGCAGGCTCACGACGGGCAGTATAGACACAGCGGCGATCCTTACGTGAGTCATCCGTTAGCTGTAGCGCTAATTCTGAGCGAAATGCACATGGATCATCAAAGTTTGATGGCCGCCATGTTGCACGATGTCATCGAAGATACCGGCATAACAAAGACAGCCATTAAAAATCAATTCGGAAACACTGTTGCGGACCTCGTAGACGGGGTTAGCAAACTCAACAAAATTACGTTTAGCTCTCGGGCCGAAGCACAGGCTGAAAATTTTCAGAAAATGGCTATGGCTATGGCTAAAGATCTCCGTGTGATAATGGTCAAAATTGCTGATCGTCTTCATAATATGAGAACCCTCGGCGTTCTGAACGCAATTAAAAGACGAAGAATCGCCAGAGAGACATTAGATATCTATGCGCCTATCGCCAACAGACTTGGTATGAATAATGTGCGAATTGAATTTGAAGAACTGGGATTTGCAGCACTTTATCCAATGCGAGCGAAAAGGATAAGCGCTGAAGTAAAGAAAATAAGAGGTAATAGGAAAGAAATAGTCAGTCAGATTCAAACTTCACTGGAAGCGTGCCTCGAGAGAGAGCTCCTGCCAGGGAGAACCATTGGAAGGGAAAAACACCTTTATAGTATTTATGAAAAAATGAGGAGCAAGCGAAAGTCCTTTTCAGAGATCATGGACGTATACGCTTTTCGAATAATTGTTGACCGAGTAGACACATGTTATCGAGTTCTGGGCGCGGTTCACAGTTTATATAAGCCAGTGCCAGGGCGTTTTAAAGATTACATCGCGATTCCTAAGGCTAATGGATATCAATCACTGCACACAACATTGTTTGGAATGCACGGAGTACCGATTGAAATTCAAATCCGAACGGAAGAGATGGAGGCTATGGCAAACAATGGCATCGCTTCTCACTGGCTTTATAAGTCTAGCGATGATTTGCCAAGCAATGCTCAGATTCGAGCAAGAGAATGGGTTAATGGTCTGCTGGAAATGCAGAAACATGCGGGCAATTCTCTGGAGTTCATTGAGAATGTTAAAATAGATTTGTTCCCAGACGAAATTTATATCTTTACACCAAAAGGTCAGATTTTTGAGCTTCCGACAGGTTCTACAGCCGTCGATTTTGCCTATGCAATTCATACTGATGTAGGGAATTCTTGCGTAGCATGCAGGATTAGTAGACGGCTAGCGCCACTAAGTGAACCTTTGCAAAGTGGTCAGACAGTTGAAATTATCACAGCACCTGGAACACAACCTAATCCAGCTTGGTTAAGCTTTGTGATAACAGGCAAAGCCAGGAGTAATATACGTCACTACTTAAAAAATCAGAAATTTTCCGAATCAATCGCGTTAGGTAAACGTTTACTCAACAAAGCTTTAGCAAACTTTGAAAACCATATAGATTCTGTACCTAAATCTAATGTCGATAGCTTATTGCAGCAATTCAACTTACAAAGCTTAGACCAACTCTTAGAGGAGATCGGTTTAGGTAACCGTATGGCTTACATGATCGCTCAGCGTCTTTCGGCTGGCAGTCATTCTAATAGCAAAGGACTCGAGAATAGAAATAGCACAAAAGAGACTGCTAATACTTTTGCAATCCTTGGTTCTGAGGGCATGGTCATGAATTATGCTAAATGCTGTCACCCAATCCCAGGAGATCCGATTGTTGGTCACATAAGTTCCGGGCGAGGCATGGTAATTCACACAGAGGACTGCATAAATATCGCTGAAATCCAGGACAATCCGGATAAGTGTGTTTCAGTAACTTGGGATCCTAATGTAGAGGGTGAGTTCTCTGTAGAGTTTAGAGTCGAACTAGAAAACCAAAGAGGCATTATCGCAACCCTTGCTACCACTATTACTGGCGTCGAAGCCAACATCGAGAAGATAAGCACTGTCGAGAGGGATGCTAGGTTCAGTATTGTCAATTTATCATTGAATATCCGAAATCGCGTGCATCTCGCCAGGGTCATGAGACGAGTGAGATTGATTAAGGCGGTAAGTAAAGTAACTAGGGTAAAAAGTCGCAAAGTTCGCAAAGTCATCAAAACACAGCTAGGTAGCCACTAATGTCTAATAAACTTCCTATAAAGACACCCAATGCGCCACAAGCGATTGGTCCCTACTCCCAAGCCATAAAAAAAGACTCGCTAGTTTTTATGTCAGGACAAATACCGCTGGTTCCTGGGGCAACGGAACTAATTGGAACCGACTTAGCGGAACAAACTCACCAGGTTTTTAAGAATCTCCAATCAGTCGCTGAAGCTAGTGGTGGAGGCTTAAACGATATTGTTAAACTTACCATTTATCTGACTGATTTAAGCGCTTTCGCGATCGTAAATGAGATTATGGCAAGTTATTTTATCGAGCCATATCCCGCGAGAGCGACCATTGAAGTTAGCGCTTTACCAAAATCTGCTTTAGTAGAGGTCGAAGCAATTTTAGCTCTCTGATATGCCTAATTTTACTAGATCTGATTTCTAGCTGAATCAGTAAAAACCACATATACTTCCTGAAAATTAGCATTAGCTATGCTTTAAGTTATGCCAAACAAAACTCTCGTTTCGGTTGCAATTACTTCTCTTAAAGGGGTTGGTCCTTCCCTTGAAAGAAAATTTAACCAACTCGGAATTTACAATCTACAGGACCTTCTTTTTCATCTACCTTTTAGATATGAAGACCGAACCAAATTAAGTCCAATAAATTCGGTAAAGCTGGGAGACCGCGTCCAAATAAGTGGAGAAATCGTATCGAATAAAATCCTTTTTGGCCAACGCAGAAGCCTACAATGTATGTTGCGTGATTCTACCGGTTTTATCTATCTTCGATTTTTCCACTTTAGCTCCGCACAGAAAAATTCCTTAACTCCTGGGAAGCTCCTAAGTTGCTATGGGGAAGTTCGACGCGGGAGAAATGGATTTGAGATTTATCATCCTGAGTACAAAGAAATACATAGCTACGGCACAAACTCTTTAGAGAATTCATTGACGCCAATTTATCCAACAACTGATGGGATCCAACAAAAAAGACTTAGAAGCTTTGTCAAGCAAGGCATAGAAATTTTGAACCGGAATCATAAATTAGTAGAATACTTACCATCAGAAATTTTAAGCGAATACAAACTTTGTAACTTAGAAGATGCTATTCAGACTCTGCACAACCCTCCAAATTGCCTTGACCTAAACATACTCAATCGCGGTCTTAGCTCCTTCCAACAAAGATTAGCTTTTGAAGAACTACTAGCCCATAGGTTATGTATACAAAAATATAGGAAAGCACCCAATCAATTGTTAGCGCCAAATATAATATTTAAGCAAGGGTTATATGAAGGTTTTCTCGATCAATTGCCTTTTAAACTAACAAATGGTCAAGAATTTGCGTTAAAAGATATACTATCGGATTTAACTCAAACAATACCAATGCATCGACTGCTTCAAGGTGATGTTGGGGCTGGAAAAACTGTGGTAGCCGCGATTGCCGCGATACAAGCAATTGGTAATGGTTACCAAGTCGCGTTAATGGCGCCAACAGAAATACTTGCCGAACAACACTTCAATAATTTTAAAAAATGGTATAGGCCACTCGGTATCAGAGTTGGCTGGCTGAGCGGTAAAATAAAAGGAGCATTGAGGAAAGAGACTTTACAGGATTTGGAATTTGGAACTTGTCAAATACTAATAGGAACACATGCCTTATTCCAAAGAGACGTTATTTATAACAAGCTAGGATTTATAATTATAGACGAACAACACCGTTTTGGTGTGCATCAACGTCTTAGCCTCAGAAATAAAGCAAGTTCTTCTGTGTTTCAGCCTCACCAATTGGTCATGACGGCCACACCAATACCTAGGACGTTGGCAATGAGTGTATACGCTGACTTAGATTCAACAGTCATAAAAGATTTACCACCAGGCAGACTACGCGTCAATACGGCAGTAATATCAAATCAAAAACGCGCTGATATTGTTAAAAGGATTAAAGACGCATGTATTAATGGGAGACAAGTATATTGGGTTTGCACATTAATTGAAGAATCAGAATCATTAGAGTGTGAGGCAGCTGAAGTGACCTCGCTGAATCTCGCCAACTTACTGCCCAAGACCCGAGTTGGCCTTATCCACGGACGAATGAGGAGCGACGAAAAGAATAGTGTTATGTCGGACTTTAAAAATGGTGACATCCAGCTATTAGTCGCCACAACAGTTATAGAAGTAGGTGTCGATGTTCCGAACGCCAGCCTGATGATCATAGAAAATGCGGAGCGTTTAGGGCTGGCTCAACTTCACCAACTACGCGGTAGGGTAGGTCGAGGCAACATTCAAAGTCATTGTATATTACTTTATCAAACACCTCTCTCACGCGACGGTAAGCTACGACTTGAGGTTATGCGTGACAGCTGCGACGGATTTTACATTGCAGAGAAGGACTTGGAATTAAGGGGCCCTGGACAAGTCCTAGGAACTAATCAAGCAGGACTGATGTCTTTCAAGATTGCTGATATGCAGAGAGATGCTCTTTTGTTAGATGATGTAAAAATCATATCAGAGTCTCTAATGCAGAAACATCAAGAGATAGTCGATCCTTTGATCAATCGATGGCTTAGCGATAGAGAAGAATACGCAAATGTTTAAAGATTATAGTAAAGTTAAGGATTAGCTTTTGCTTATTCAATTCATAATACTAGATAAGTACTTCACTAACTGAGCTAAAAATGAAATTTTTTGAAAGATTTGTTTCGACGAAATTTACAAATTTAGCATCATTAATACAACAAAAATTACCTCAATTTATTCAGTTAACAAGAATAAATCGTCCAATAGGAATTTTTCTACTTTTTTGGCCAACAGTAACATCCTTGTGGATCGCCTCTGAAGGGCTGCCTGAGGTTTTATTGTTAATAATTTTTTCTCTTGGAACCATTTTAATGAGATCTGCCGGCTGTTGCATAAATGATTTCGCCGATTACGGAATAGACGGTAAAGTCAGACGCACCCAAGAGCGACCGATAGTATTGAAAAAATTGAGTAGGCGCGAAGCTCTAGGTTGTTTCATTTTTTTATCTAGCATCAGCTTTAGTTTGCTACTGTTTACCAACTTAGAAACGATACTGCTGTCATTTCTAGCGGTATTAGTGATAGTGATCTATCCGTTTATGAAAAGGTATACTAATTTACCGCAGATCGTACTCGGAGTCGCATTTTCGTGGGGTATCCTAATGGCTTTCACCTCAACTTTAGGAAATATTCCCTCGATAGCATACCTGCTGTTTATAGCCAATGTCTTATGGACAGTTGCTTACGACACACAATATGCAATGGTAGATCGAGAGTATGATCTTGAGGTGGGAGTCAAGTCGACTGCCATACTTTTCGGGGATTCTGATCGAATAATGATTGGCATACTCCAGATAGGCTTCATTCTAACTTTCATACTTGTAGCAGTGTATTTACAATTTAGTATTATTTTTTACTCATCAATCTTCATCGCAAGCCTTCTTTTTCTGTATCAGCAGTACCTAATTAAAGATAGATTACCTGACCTATGTTTCAGGGCATTTCTGAACAACAACTGGGTAGGAGCAATAATTTTTCTAGGAACTGTTTCCAGTTATATCTAGCAGGATGCCAAATATAAACTAGATATTCTTTAAGACAATCTATCTCCCTGTGAAGGCCTGTATACCCGTTTGAGAACGACCAAGAATAAGCGCATGAATATCTTGGGTACCTTCATACGTGTTAACTACTTCCAGGTTTTGTGCGTGCCTCATAACCGGGTATTCGTCTGAAATTCCGTTACCACCGAGCATATCTCGGGCTTCTCTAGCAGCATCTAGTGCCTTTAAACACGAATTACGCTTCAATAAAGAAATTAAAGTCGGCGCCAACTTGCCCTCATCTTTCATTCGGCAAGCTTGTAAACAACCTTGTAAGGCAAGGCTAATGTCTGTTTGCATCTGCGCTAGTTTTTTCTGAATAATCTGGTTTGAAGCTAGGGGTCGCCCGAACTGTTTTCGATCCATAGTGTAATCAAGCGCAGCATGCCAGCAAGTTTCAGCTGCCCCTAGAGCGCCCCATGCAATTCCAAGTCGGGCGGAATTCAGACAGCTAAATGGGCCGTTTAGACCTTTAGCGCCAGGTAATTTATTTTCTTCCGGCACCAAGACTTCATCCATGACTATCTCACCCGTGACCGAAGCCCTTAACGCTAATTTACCTTCAATTTTTGGCGCCGATAGCCCCTTCATATCCTTATCAAGTATGAATCCAGAAATTACCCCATCCTCATCTTTTGCCCATACCAAAAATACATCTGCTATTGGCGAGTTACTTATCCAATTTTTAGCACCGGTTAAAATGTAACCCTCGGCTACTTTTTTTGCACGCGTATTCATGCTTCCCGGATCAGAGCCATGATCCGGTTCTGTTAAACCAAAGCATCCGATATATTCTCCACTCGCCAATTTAGGTAGATACTTTTCTTTTTGTAGCTCACTACCAAAAGTATTAATCGGATGCATGACCAGACTAGATTGCACTGACATCATAGATCGATAACCAGAGTCCACTGACTCAATTTCTCGGGCAATCAAGCCGTAACATACATAATTCATCCCGGCACAGCCGTATCCATCAATCATTGCCCCCAATAAACCAAGCTGACCCATCTCACGAAAAATATTCGGGTCCGTCTCCTCATTTCGGTAAGCTTCTCGAACTCTAGGTAGCAGCTCGTTTTGCGCATACTGTTTTGCAGTATCGCGCACCATCCTTTCCTCTTCGGTCAGCTGCTCTTCTAATAAAAAAGGGTCTTTCCAATTGAATGGAACTTCATCTGCTCTGACAGACATCAATATCTCCAATGTAAAACTGCTGTTGTTAAACTCCGTAATAAACCGTCATTCTATCAAACTAGGTAACAATCTCTAAATGGGAATTTCAATTTTACTATAACAATGACTACTTTTTAGCGCGCGCAAACCTCACAATTTGATAGAATATAGAGCTATGGATGTATCTCACATTTTAAGTTCGCTAAATGAGCAGCAAAGAAACGCCGTCGCAAGCCCCTCCAATAATTTGTTGGTCCTGGCCGGCGCAGGGAGCGGCAAGACTCGTGTTTTGGTCCACCGGATTGCATGGCTTATTGAAGCGGAAAATATTTCTCCATTTTCTATCCTAGCAGTGACTTTCACAAATAAAGCCGCGAGAGAAATGCGAGGCAGAATACAAGAGTTGATGCAGCAGCCAACTGGAGGCATGTGGGTAGGAACTTTTCATGGATTAGCACATAGACTATTGCGTTCGCATTGGCAGGAAGCAAGTCTTCCAGAGGATTTTCAGATCCTTGATGCAGATGATCAACTCCGCTTAATAAAACGCTTATTACAAAACCTTGGACTTAATGAAGACAAATGGCCAGCTAAACAATGTCAATGGTACATAAACTCTCAAAAAGATGAGGGTTTGCGATCGCATAACATAGAGCATTTTGATGATGACTACACAAAGACTCAGCTAAAAATTTACAAAGCCTACGAAGATGCATGCAACAGTGGCGGTATGATTGATTTTGGAGAAATCTTGCTCCGCGCTCATGAACTCTGGTTAAACAACCCGCAAGTTTTAACGCACTACCAAAGACGTTTTCAATATATTCTGGTAGATGAGTTCCAAGACACGAACTCCATTCAGTATGCATGGCTACAAGTCCTCGCCGGGAATTCCAATAAAATGATGGTGGTCGGCGATGATGATCAATCAATTTATGGTTGGCGTGGTGCAAAGATAGAGAACATCCAAAAATTTAACACTGATTTCCCAAATGCTGACATTGTTCGCTTAGAGCAAAACTATAGATCTACATCTACAATACTGAAGGCTGCCAATAAGCTAATTGAGCACAATAATGGAAGATTAGGTAAAAATCTCTGGACTGATTGCGGTGAAGGAGAACCTATAAGCTTGTATGAAGCCTTTAACGAACAAGATGAAGCACGATTCATTGTTGACCGTCTTCAGGAATGGTTCACCAAGGGCAATCCTCGTAAAGATAGCGCAATCCTCTACCGTTCGAATGCACAATCCAGAGAACTTGAAGAAGCCCTACTAAGGGTTGGAATGCCCTACATAATCTATGGTGGGCATCGATTTTACGAACGACTTGAAATAAAAAATGCCCTATCCTACTTGAGATTGGTAGTTAATCGTAACGATGATACGGCCTTAGAGCGAATAATAAACGTTCCGACGCGGGGAATAGGTGGTAGAACATTACAATTAATTAGAGATATCGCAAGAAAGAACAATTTATCTCTATGGGATTCCTGTATTAAGTGTATAAACGAAGATATCTTATCTTCACGCGCTACCAGTTCAGTCTTAGCATTCCTGAAACTAATAGACAAATTAGAGTCTGATTGCTCTGGATTAGAGCTTCATCAGAAAGCTGAACACATCATAGTTAACAGCGGACTTGCAGGTCATCATGAAAAAGAGGGTGGAGAAAAAGCGAGGACAAGAATTGAGAACCTAGAGGAGTTAATTACCGCCTGTCGCAATTTTGATGCGCCGGAGTTGATCTCTGAAGATAATGATGAAATTGACTTGACCTCAAAAAGATTTTTGGCCACATTTTTGGATCAAGCTTCCCTGGATTCTGGCGACACTCAGGCCGATGAATCTGACGACGCCGTGCAGCTGATGACCCTCCATTCGGCAAAAGGCCTTGAGTTCCCCCTAGTATTTTTATCTGGGATGGAAGAAGGTCTATTCCCACATAAAATGTCAATGGACAATATCACAGGTCTCGAGGAAGAAAGGAGACTTTGTTATGTTGGGATTACAAGGGCAAAGGAAAAGCTGTTCCTCAGCTACGCCGAATCTCGGAGGCTACATGGAGATGTATCACTGAGCAGGCCATCCAGATTCATTAAAGAAATACCACCAACCTTAATCGAAGAAATTCGGATAAAAACATCCGTCAAACAACGCAGGGGCCCAATTAATTCTCAATATTATAACCAAGGCAATAGCCGAACTAACGCACACGCCGAAATTCCCCAAACAGAACTCTCCCTTGGACAGCGTGTTTTACATGGTAAATTTGGGGAGGGTGTCGTGCTCAACTACGAGGGACAGGGTTCAAATGCCAGGGTTCAAGTAAATTTTGATTCTACAGGTAGTAAGTGGTTAGTGTTATCCTACGCAAACCTAAGAGTCGTTGGATAAGGTATAGAATGTGTAAAAAACTCAAAATTTTTTCAATGAAGAGATATCTGCTTGTAGTGCTATCACTCGCACTTTTGTCTTGTTCCCAAGACGATCAACCTGTCTCATCGCTGGAACCAATCGAGGAGTCTTTTTACGAGTGGAAAATGATTACGTCTTGGCCAAAGAATTTGCCCGCTCTCGGGACTTCTCCCGAATACTTTGCTGAAATTGTTGAAACAATGAGCAATGGGAGAATGAAGATAAGGGTGTATGGAGCCAATGAGTTAGTAGGTGGGCTTGAAGTATTCGACGCTGTTTCACAAGGTGTTGCAGAAATAGGTCACTCTGGTGCTTATTATTGGCAAGGTAAGATACCTGGCACTCCATTTTTTTCTTCTATTCCCTTTGGCATGACTAGTTATGAGCAAGATGCGTGGTTGAGATACGGAGGTGGAAATGAGCTCTGGCGTGAACTTTACGAGCCTTTTAATTTAATACCAGTGAGAGGTGGAAACTCTGGCGTCCAGATGTTCGGCTGGTTCAACAAAGAGATAAATTCGTTGGAAGATCTACAGGGATTAACCATGCGGATTCCAAGTCTCGGTGGTGAAGTATTTCGCAGAGCCGGAGGTGTCCCTGTCACTATGCAAGTTAGTGAGGTTTTTACCGCATTGCAAACTGGTGCACTTGATGCGACAGAATTCGTAAGTCCTTATAATGACTTAGCGGCCGGTTATCATACTGCAGCAGAATACTATTACTACCCTGGTTGGCATGAACCTGGCTCAACACTAGAGACTATATTTAATAAAGAGAAATTTGAATCGCTGCCAAAGGATCTACAGGAAATTTTAATGGCTGGAACTGAGATTATGAACCAGCTGTTGCTTGACGAACTAATGGCAAAAAACAATGAGGCACTCAGGGTGCTGGTGGAAGAACACGGGGTCCAATTAAGGAAACTACCCAATGATGTTCTCGCCGAGCTCCATAGAATTTCTGAGGATGTGGTCTCAGAGATGTCATCCGTCGACGAACAAACAGCGAAAGTCTACGAATCTTGGAAAAACTTTAGGGACAACGTCATTAATTATAATCGCATTGCAGAAGAAGCTTTCATAGAAGCCCGAAATCTACCGCTTAATTAAGTCAATTGCGATTTCAAGCTTTTACTGCTTATTTATCGTTGAAAATACGAAGGAAGCCAAGTGGCTATACCTGGTTGTAATGCAATTAGCAGCAGAATTAGAATTTGTATTACGATAAATGGAGCGACACCTCTATAAATTTGACTCGTATCTATAGTATCTGGCAACACACTACGCAGATAGAAAAGCGAAAAGCCAAAAGGAGGTGTTAAGAAAGAAGTTTGGAGATTTATGGCGATCATTACTCCTAACCAAATCGGATCGATCCCCATTCCTAGCAAGACCGGTCCCACGAGTGGCACGACCATAAAGGTTATTTCTATAAAGTCCAGTATAAAGCCAAGCAAGAATATAAAAACCATAACGACAAATGTCGCGGAAAGAATGCCGCCAGGCAATGCGGTTAAGAAACTCTCAATCAGATCTTCGCCACCAAAACCCCGAAATACGGAAGAAAATATCGTCGCACCGATAAGAATTAGATAAATCATCGATGTTGTGCGCATCGTTTCTAACGAAACCTCTTGTAAGACGTTAAAGGATATATTTCCCTTGATTATTGCTAGTAGAATCGCACCGACTGCACCAACACTTGCCGCTTCTGTGGGTGTTGCAACTCCCTTTAAAATTGACCCAAGAACTGCTAAAACTAAAGTCACCGGTGGCAATAATCCCTTCGCTACATTAATGAGCATTTTCCCTCTATCTTGCTCAAGGATTAATTCTTTATTCGACGGAACATCATCAGGTCTAGAAGAAGCAAATAGAACCACATAAATTCCATAGCCCAGGACAAGAAGAAGGCCTGGGATAAGAGCTCCTGCAAAAAGATCGCCAATTGAAACAAAGCTCGGAGCGAAGACACCTGCTTCTAGCTGCGACTGCTGATAAGCGTTCGATATAACCTCTCCCAAAAGCACTAAACATATAGATGGGGGTATTATTTGACCAAGCGTTCCGGTAGCACACAAAGTACCGCAAGCAAATGATGGCTTATAACCAGATTTAAGCATCGTAGGCAAGGATAAGACTCCCAGAGTAACCACGGTCGCGCCTACTATCCCAGTGCTTGCTGCTAACAACATCCCGACAAATAAAACCGCAAGTCCTAAACCTCCAGGAATTTTTATAAATAAGACTTCCATGTTTTTAAGTAAGCTCTCGGCAATTTTTGATTTCTCTAACATCGAGCCCATAAAAACGAAAAGAGGCACAGCAAATAGGTTTTGGTTTACTAGAATACCAAATATTCGATTTGGGATAAGTGTTATGTAGGCTGAATCGAAAACCCCAATTACACTGCCCAAACCCGCAAATAATAGAGAAACGCCTGCCATGGTCATCGCTACGGGATACCCAAACATGAGCAGAGCGCATACGGCAAAGAACAAAAAAAGCGGAAGAATTTCAACCATGTTTAATTCTTATGGTACATCTTATAGGCTTTCAAAAACTCTGATAAACCTTGTATGAGCAACATGGTTGGTATTATTAAAATGCTGGTTTTCAACACGTAAACATAAGGTAGACCGCTCGACTCAGCCGAACCCTCCCTAATTCGCCATGAAACTGAAACATAATCCCAGCTAGTCCATAATATAAATCCAGCTGTTAGTCCCAAGAAAACAAGCGTTCCTAATAAGTCTACCAGAGCTTTTGATTTACTACTGAGCTTGGAGTACATCACATCCACCCGGACATGGGCATCCTCTTTTAAAGTATAGGCAACACCAGAAGTAAAAATGACGCAATTTAGATATGTTATCGATTCTTGTAGGGAAATTGAGCCGATTTGGAACCCATAACGGAGAACTACTACAAGCAACATGGTCATAACCATAAGAAGCGAACACCAAGATCCGATTCGTCCAGTATTATCTGTTAAACGGTCTATGGCCTTTATAACCGAACTTACCCTGTCATTTTTCATTTTTATATCCATAGAATGAAAAGCATATCTAATGATCCGAGTTTATCTCATATACCACTGTCTTAATAATTGATAACTCAGAATAATTAAGGCAATAAAAACACAAACAGAAAATGCTCCTAAAGATCGATACCACGTCCTATGCATTGAATTCAAAAACCTCTTCCACCACGAGGTTTGCTTTGTCGATAATTCAGGGGCGAAAGAAAAAATCTCGCTAAAGCTAAAAAGAGCTAGAAACCAGCAAAAAGCTAAGAAACTAGGGATCAACCATAATTCGAAACTTAGCAATGAACTTTGTAACACGCTGAATAGCATCAAAAACAAACTGGAAGTTAAGCAGAATATAATAACTGGGCGGATTCTTTTTAAAATAGTGGCAATTCTTTTAAAGCGTTCTATCATATTAGGTATCTGCTTTTTTGTATTTTGTTGATAAAGCACTAAGGATTAAAAACACTCAAACCCTACCAAGATACCAATCGGGATGAACTCGAGAAACTCTGACAAAACACAACTCCCTTTTTTGGCCGGGATTAAATCAAATGGCGAGCCAGTCTTTGAGAGCTTGTACGTTGAATTTTTGATTGATACTCCTCAACATTTCAGACTAATTAAATCGCCGTTACTTGCACGAAATCTTGCTGCTGGAGATTTGGTACGACAGATTAACCCAGATAAAGCAGAATATGAACTTATAAACCGCAGTGGTAATGTCTGCATTCGACTGTTTGGCGGGGAAGAGCTAATAGATTTAGAGCAGGCTCTAACGTCTAAATTCGAAAAGATAGGCGGTTGTTTGGATCTCCAAACGCCCCGAGCCCTAGTCTATACAATACACGTTTCTATTGGCTTTAAAACTATTGAATCTATGTTAGATGAAACGTGTAAAGATTATACTGAAGTGGTCTGGTATTATGGGAATATTTACGACCCAGAAGACGGGATAACACCATTAGAGTGGTGGTTAGACTTTGACTGCCAAGATTGAAGTTAACTTCATTGAGACAACGTAAGATATGTTGACAATTATTTCTCCAGCTAAATCTTTAGACTTTGACTCCAAGGTCGCCACAAAAAAGCATTCTAATCCACAATTCTTACCAGAAGCCTCTGAGCTCGTGGGCAGTCTGCGTAAGCTTTCTCCAGCAAAGATTTCGTCATTAATGAGTATTAGCGACAAGCTGGCATTTGAAAACTTTCAAAGATTTAATGAATGGAGAACTCCTTTCAAACTGGACAATTCAAGGCAAGCTATATTTGCCTTTAAGGGTGACGTATACCTGGGTCTAAAGGCAGAGGACTTAAATTCGTCCGATTTAAACTATGCACAAAATCACCTTAGAATTCTGTCAGGTCTCTATGGGATATTAAGGCCACTAGATTTAATGCAAGCCTACCGATTAGAAATGGGCAGTCGATTTGGCATAAAAGATAACAGCAATTTATATGAGTTTTGGGGAAGGAAAATCACAGATAATGTTAATTCGGAACTTCGCTCTCAACCAAAGACAACAAGATTTCTTATAAATTTGGCTAGCAATGAGTATTTTTCCTCAGTAAAAGCCAACGAAATTGATGCAAAAATTGTCACACCTCAATTTAAGGATTGGTCTAAAGATAGGTATCGAGTGATAAGCTTCTTTGCGAAACGGGCCAGAGGACTCATGGCCTCCTACATAATAAAAAATAAAATTAAAACTCCGGCTGAGTTAACTGCGTTCAATACAGATGGCTACTCATTTTGCGCAGACGAATCAACAGAGTCAGAGCTTGTCTTTAAGCGCAAGAAAGAAAAGTAAAATCACATGCTTAACGATCGTTTGCCCTTCAGCCAGGCATGTGAAAACAATAAACAACCCATACTAAAAGTCCTAAAGGAATACATCTCTGATCAAGAAAGCCTCCTAGAGATTGCTGGCGGAACAGGACAGCATGGTGAATTTTTTGCAAGAAGTTTCCCAAATTTACTTTGGCAAACATCTGACTTGCCGGGTTCCGTTGCCGATTTAAACCTCAGAATATCAGAAGCAAATTTACACAATTTACCCCCAGCTCTGATACTCGATGTAAATGATTCCAATTGGAATGTGAAGAAATACCAATTGCTATTCACCGCAAATAGCTTGCATATCATGTCCGAAAAGTCAGTAGAGAATTTTTTTTCTAGGATCCCCAATGTCCTTCAACAAAGTGCATTAGTTTTCATTTATGGTCCCTTTAAATACGACGGTAACTTTACGACAAAAAGCAATGCTGAATTTGATGAATGGCTTAAAGAAAAGGACCTCAGAAGCGGTGTAAGGGATTTCGAAGCTATAAGTGAATTAGCAGTTAGTGTAGGTTTAAGCTTAGTAGCTGATGTACAAATGCCGTCCAATAATCAGCTTTTAGTATTCTCAAGATGATAAAAGCGGACTACTCTTTCTTAAAAGGAAGTAGTTTGTCCGCTTGCTTCTTGTATTCCATTACATGGGTTTTTTCCTCTTTCAAAAAATTCTCAACCGCCCGTGAAAATTCTTCATTTGCAAGCCAGTGGTTTGAATAAGTATAAACAGGCGCGAATCCTCGTTGAATTTTGTGTTCACCCTGAGCTCCCGAGTCAAAAACCTGGATTCCGTTCTCGATCGCATATTCTTGACCCTGGTAATAGCATGTTTCGAAATGAAGAAATTGTTGATCGACACGACTACCCCAATAACGCCCAAACAAAGAGTCTTCACCTTTAAGAAATAACGCGGCAGCAATGTCAGAGTTATCTTTCACAGCATTAATTAGCAAAATCTGCTCTGACATAACCTCGCCTATTTTTCGAAAAAATTCAATATCAAGATAACCCTGCATTCCCCTCATTGCATATGTATTTTGATAAAACAGAAAGAAATCGGACCACTGTGCGTCAGTAATATCTGCACCTTCTGTTCTTCTAAAACCAATCTCCTCACTTGCAATTTGCCCTCGCTCTTTTCGAATACTTTTCCTTTTTCTAGCGTTAAGACTTCCTAGAAAATCAGAAAAGCTCTCGTAGTTATTGTTATACCAATGAAATTGAGTGCCTACCCTTTTTTGTAATCCGGTACTGCAAAGCACCCTATGCTCGTCCTCCACTGGAAACAGAACGTGCCAGGACGAAGCATTCAAAGACTCTGCCTTTTCCCTTATCTTTGCGTATATAAATCGCGCTACCGAAGTATGATCAATACCTTCTTGGGTAAGGATTCTATTTCCACAAGAAGGGGTGAAGGGTATTGATGTAACGAATTTCGGGTAGTAATCGATTCCATGCCTTGCGTAGGCTTCTGCCCAGGACCAGTCAAAAACATACTCTCCCCAAGAATTACTCTTAAGATAGAGTGGCATCACTGCTATCGGCTGATCATAGATTTCTATTTCAGTGTCACTTTCAGTCACTAAAACATGAAAAGGTTGCCAACCTGTAGCCGCAGTGGTGCTCCCAGAGGACTCAAGGGCGTGTAAAAATTCATACCGAGTAAATGGGCTATCGGTGCCGGCTAGGTTATTCCATACTTCGATCCCGATTTCTTCAATTGATTCGACGAAATCGATGTGTCTTTTTATCATAATAAATCTATTGGCTAGATTCAGTTAAATTCAGTAGCATATTCGAGAATTTCAATGTTACAGGTGCTGCTTGAATTCACCTAATTTAATTAGACGTATCACCGATAGCCAGTCTTCTCTTCGTAAATCAGAGGCGAAAGTGGCGAGTTACGTGTTAGAAAATTTAGATGAGGTTATTAAGATGCGTATCGTTGATCTTGCCTCCGAATCTGCAGTAAGTGAACCGACAGTTATTCGATTTTGTAGAGCGATAGGGTTCGATGGGTTCCAATCGTTTAAATTACAATTAGCTCAGCAACTCGGCCTTGGTTCAGTTTTTACTCAATTTGCAGTGGAAGATAGTGATACCGTAGCAGATCTTCTTAACAAGGTTTTTGACACGACAGTAGGCTCACTGATAACAGTGAGAGATGAAATTAACCCTGCAGTTCTAGAACAAGCAATAGACACCATCAGCAACGCACGTAGAGTCGAATTTTATGGCTTTGGTGCCTCTGGCTCTGTTGCTGCCGACGCTCAGCATAAATTTTTCCGACTTCAGCTCTCGTCGGCAGCGTATACAGACCCACATATACAACGTATGTCTGCAATTTCTCTTGGGTCGGAGGACGTGGTGGTTGCAATTTCCCAGTCTGGAGAAACACAAGCACTCTTGGAAAGTGTTGAGCTCGCGAGAGAAGCCGGAGCTAATGTAATTGGGCTGGCGCCCCAAAATACTTCCCTATCCCGCCTTTGTAATTTAGCGATCTACGTAAACATGGAGGAAGATTTGGAGTCATTTACTCCAGTTTCCTCTAGGATAGCTCACTTAGTTGTAATTGATGTGCTGGCAACGGGCGTGGCCCGACACCGAAAACCTTTGTTGAAAGAGCATTTAGAACGCCTCGAAAAAAGCCAAAAGGCTCTTAGAAATCCTAGCTGAGAAGGCAATGCTACAATTAAATTTGTAGTTCAATTTTGGGACGTATTCCGTTTTTTGGGGTTGTCAGTTGTCACAATATTCTGGTATTAATAGGATATAGTTTGCCTAGGGGATGTGAAAGGGAAAATCCACGTCCCAAAACGAATGCTATTAAGATTGGTTTTTAGGACAAAAAGCTAAAAGTTCTTGTTCCTCTTCGAGCAAAAGTTAAGGCATGCAAGTCCTTCAGGGGGGAATTTATAGATTCTTAATTACAGCATGTTGTCGCTTTTGATTTTTAAAAGGCGATATTCTGTATGAAGACTGCGGCGTACATTGGCTTTTAAAATTATTTCGGGTTTAAATTCTACTTATGCAACTGTTAAAAACTCTATCATTACTCAGCTGTATTGCTGTGATTCTAATTTCTTGTGGTCCTGCTAGCGAACCACCCAGCAAGGCGGACGAGTACTTAACAGATGCCGCAGCAGTTCAGCGGGGTCGCTCGATTTTCGTCGGCACCTGCGCGGGATACTGTCATAGACTAACACCTGAGGTTGTAGATGCAGTTTATCTATTCGATTGTGAGTGGAAGCACGGCGGCTCTGATCAAGCCATTTTTAATACTGTTACAAATGGTGTTCCTAACACTCGCATGATTGGCTTCGGGACAAATTTCCCAGAAGGAGAAGATGATCTTTGGAAGGTCATTGCTTTCCTTAAATCTAACAGGGCGGCCTGCTCGTAAAACCGCTTCTAATCAGTTATTGACTTTGGAGATTAAAGAAAAATGAGATCAATACATAGGTCTATCCTAAAATCACTGTTGCTGGTCTTAATTTCAGCGGCATTTCTTTGGAGCTGTTCCCCAGCTGAGCAACAGTCGAGCTCCATGCCAGATGTCCCCGAGATGTCTGAAAGTGCCAACACATTTAACGGTGATGATGTTGCCGAGGCATTGGTGATTTCAACAACACATTGGCTCAACGAGCGAGATATAGGCGACGGGGAAGGTCCAGTAAGTAGTGAGATGCTCACCGAACCCCAAACAGCCTCTGCTGGCAGAAATTGGCTTCAGTATGGTGGAGATTACAGTAACAATCGGCATAGTCCCATCGAGCAACTATCAGTGGAAAACATTGACCGTTTGAGTTTTGAGTGGGGATTTCCCTCTGGTACCTTAGGTCAATTCGCCGTTTCTCCCATAGTTTATGATGGAATTATGTATCTTACGACTTCTTACAACCGTCTGATCGCTCTGGATGCAAGAACTGGTGAGATGTATTGGAGATATGACCATCAGCAGCCAGAGGATTTGAGACTTTGTTGTGGGCCTGCAAACCGGGGAGCTTCCATTCATGGCGACAAAATTTTTATGGCTACGCTTGACGCTAGATTGCTTGCTTTTGACAGGTTTAGTGGAGAGAAGCTTTGGGATTCTGAAATAATTGAGTATTTCCGCGGTTTTAGCGCCACCTCCGCCCCGCTAATTGTCAAAGATCTTGCGCTGATAGGCGTAGGCGGTGGGGAGTTTGGAGTCCGTGGCTTTTTTGATGCTTACAATATAAATACGGGCGAAAGGGAATGGAGACACTATACCGTTCCTGCCGAAGGCGAACCTGGATATGAAACTTGGTCAGGAAATTCTTATGAGACTGGTGGCGCCCCAGCGTGGACGATCGGTACTTATGATGCAGAACTTAATCTCGTCTATTGGACCACTGGCAACCCAGCTCCAGATTGGAACGGAGATGCTCGGCTCGGAGATAACCTATTCTCCGATAGCGTTCTAGCAATTAATCCAGACACGGGCGAGAGAGTATGGTACTACCAATTTACGCCCCATGATGTCTGGGATTACGATGGAAATTCCCACTTATTTCAAGCAGAACTGGATCAAGATGGAGAAAACATCAAGGCGCTCGTGCAGGCCAACCGCAACGGTTTCTTTTATGCTATCAACCGAGAAAATGGAGAATTTATTAGAGCAACAAGTTACATGGAGCAATTGAACTGGGCAGACTCTATGGAGCCAAGCGGCAGACCTGTAGTAAACCCAGAGGCCTTACCAAGCGAGGAGCCAACGATGCGAATCTGTCCCGGCGCTTTAGGCGGAATGAATGGCTCTGTTGCTGGGTCTTTAAATCCTGACCTCGGGCTTGCTTTCATCCCCGTGATAGAAAGCTGCCAACTAATGCAGAAAGGCCTGAGTATGTTCGTTGAAGGTCAAATGTTCACAGGTGGATTGCCCATCCCTGTCGATGGTGTGCCGGATGAGATTGGTGATGTTGCAGCTTACGGGCATATTTCAGCAGTAAACTACAACACCGGCGACATAGCGTGGAGATACTATGATCCGCAGCCAATG
The DNA here is from genome assembly GCA_902591495.1 of uncultured Pseudohongiella sp. Taxonomy (GTDB): domain Bacteria; phylum Pseudomonadota; class Gammaproteobacteria; order Pseudomonadales; family Pseudohongiellaceae; genus UBA9145. Next base: position 63,507 of record CACJAW010000003.1, on the reverse strand, counting down.
ATGGCGGGGACGCTTAGCACCGCTGGCGGTTTAGTTTTTACAGGAAGCCAAACAGGGCATGCCTTAGGACTTGATGCTGAAACTGGGGACGTAGTTTGGAGGAAGCGATTAGGTGGCGGTGTTCGTAGCCAACCCATTGCGTATGAGCTAGACGGCGACGCATATGTAGCTATAGCCTCTGGTAATTTCCAAGGGATTGCCGCATTTGCCGGTGCGGATATATCTATTCCAGAAGGGGGGCAGTTGTACGTTTTTAAAATAGACAACTAAATACTTTAAATAAAAACAGGGGTAGTGTTTTTGCTTCCCCTGTTTTATTCCAGAAAATTCTCATCCAAATACAACCTCGTGTAAAAACCTTCCGGGGAGTAATGTAAGAGCCCCTGCAATTAAGAGCGCTCCCACATATACGCCAATCATTGAATGCATATGAGCATATCTATGTTTTTGTAAGCGCGTCACCTTGAATCTTCGAATACTCCAAATAGAGTAGATTAGCGAGCCTATAGTAAATGGAATGAGAAGATGGATTAAAGAGTACTGTCCAGGATTAATCGATTGGATTGGTATTGCAGACATGGAAACAATTGTCAAAAGTGCAACCCAAAAGCGTCCTGCCAACTTATGTCTGGCTGTTCCTTTTTTAGTTAGGAAGATATAAACCCCAACCGGAACTGCCGCTAAAGCAAAGGCAATATGAGTAACGATTAAAAGCAAAACTAGATAACCTTGGTCATCATAAAGTCAATGTCCTGGAATAGAATCTTTGTAAGTGTCCCAATTATCAACAATCTCTTCTAGAACTGTTGAACCTACTGCATATAGGGACTCTAAAGCAGCCTCCAAACCAGCAAAGCCCTTGTTTTCCCTTAACAGATTCTCAGCCGCCGTCATATTAGGAGGTTGCATGGTGTAGTTACTACCCGCTCGTAAAATCATCACTCTATTTTTATCTACACGATCGATACGATCTAAATACTCCAAGGATTGAAAAGTCCCGGTATCTTCCATTGCAGAGGTTACAAAGTCAGCTCTTCCATTTGTCCAGTAAGCTACCCATCTGTTCGCCCACTCATTAAGTATCTGGCCGTGCCAAAACGTCATCGCTGCAATGTGGCCACCTTTTAAAACAAATGGTGGTTTTCTTGCATTAGGATGTTCTGTATATAGCATTCGGGTTTCTTCTAACGATCTTGAGTCTGGAAGAACAATACCTTTTGTTTGGTCAAACGCCCAGTCTCGTAAACTCTCATTCGCAACAAACACCTCTCCAGTGGGTTCAGGTTTTTTCGGATCAAAAGGCGAAGTAGTATTACGCGCGAAATAACCAAAATCCCAATTTGCTGGCATCTCTCTTGGGTCAATCTCATGAGCAAGATCTCCGTCAACCAAATAGGAAGACCAAGCAACAGAGCCGATAGAGGCATCTTCAGGATCAATGCCGGCTATTCCTGCGATAATCCAGTAAGCATTGGATAAATCAAGTCTAGAATCTAGTCCAAGCGCCATGATTGCTGAGGCTGATTTCGCAGTACCAATGCCGGTAACTATTCCCAAGACTTGGGTATCCTCGTTATAGAAAAGATCATGGTGCGAATGGGGAAAGTCAATCTTAACATCCAAGCCTTGTCGCTCTTTCCACAGCTGAAATTCACCCGCCCTATCGCCCTCATCTTCACCAATTTCAAACATTGTTACTATCACAATCTTCACTGGAATTGGTTTTTGGTCTTCTCCTAGTTCAACACCAAAAGGGATATGTTTTTCTGCACTTGCCCTACCAGTAATACAAAACAGTACTAAAAAAAACCATATAACTGGGTTTTTTGACCCAAAGAACATATCTCTTCTAAACCTTTTTAAATGTATTTGATTTAAGTCGGTAGTGCTCAGCTCGCATAGTTTTGTTTTTCTGAAATTAAAGTCCCTGTTACTTACATTTTAAAATTAATCTCTTTTTATCTAACCAGCAACCTTTTCAAACATTTTCCCAGTCATTTCAAGGACGCGTTGACGTGACATAATTTTTGTTAGGTTATATAAAAATCGGTTTCTGCCGCCGCAAAGAATATATTGCTTATTTTTCTCAAAAGCCTCCAAACATTCAATAGCAACTTCTAGAGGAGTTTGCATAGCGCCACCTGCCGCCGAACCCTCTCGCTCTTGATATCTTTTAGTAAGTTTTTCCGATTTTTCAGTAGCAATGCGTGCAAATTCTGACTCTGTGCCTCCAGGTAACAGAGCCATAACTTTTACTCCCTTATCTTGATACTCGTAGCGAATTGCTTCTGAAAACATCAAAACATACGCCTTTGAAGAAGAGTAAACACTTGCATAAGGAATCGGTGAAAGAGATGCCACCGATCCAACATTAATAATTCCTCCACCACCCCGAGAAATCATATCAGGGATATATAAATGGCAAAGATCGGTGAGAGAAGTTACATTAAGTTGTAACATTTTCGAATAATCATCTCTCTCATGACTTGTTAAATCACCCCAACGGCCGTAGCCAGCGTTATTGATCAGAATATCAATATTTAACCCTGCGGATTTGATTTGATCATATAATTTTTTGCCAGATTGAGGCATTGATAAATCTTCGACAAATACCTCGGCTTTGCCTCCAGCCTTTTCAATTTTTTGAGCCAACGCGTCTAATTTATCTTTTCTTCTAGCAGAAATTATTACGTCTGACCCTCTTTTGGCTAACTCCTCTGATAGAGCGTATCCTATACCAGCAGAAGCCCCAGTTATTAATATTTTTTTTCCTTCATATAAAGACATCTAATCCCACCACTAATATGTTTACTAATTACTTCACTGATGCGAATTATTGCACGAGAGAAGGGTAAAAATAACCTATTCCTTAATCTATCTAGTTATTCCTATTTTAGAGCTTGCAAATAAATTGTTTTCCTCGCTATCGTTTAATTCCCAACCATTTAACAAGAGCCTTATTGAGGCTTGTTTATTATAAAGAAAAGGCATAACAAGCTGGAATACTCCTAAAGTTACGATACTAAAGATTAGATGAAAAATACCTATTGAGATTTCCCCTCTGAAAATGGGGACAAAAAATCCAAAGAAAAAATATGTCCAAGAATATCCAACAAAACAATTTTTTTCGATCCCAGATTTCTTATGCACAATCCTAATTCCCTTTTGCCACCCGAGAAAAATACTTCCAAGAATAAGCGGTGAAAATATTAAAAATAAGCATATTGTTACTATAAAAAGAATCTCCATTTAAATTTCCTTATACTTGGATATCGTTGGATTCGAAACTGTAGCGAACTGAACCACAGAAACAACCCCCTTCTAAGATATTATTCACTGTTATGTTCTACTCCACGGTTACAGAGTGTTTTAGAACAGTGAATAAAACTTTGTTATCTTTTAACCCAATCAAGCATATCTTCAATATACATATCTCCTTGTGGCTCAAAGTCTTGTGGCTTATCTAGGCTACAAATTGTGATATAGACATACTTAGGGTACTCATCAAGAAGACAAGTTAAGTGAGTTCCGCATTCTTTACAAAAGTATCTGGTTCCATGATCAGAGGAAATTAGTTTTTTAGGCTCTCCTTTATTGAATTTAAAGCTAGTTAATGGAATAGCCATCCAAGAAACAAAAGCAGCGCCTGAAGTACGTCTACACATGGAACAATGGCAATTTGAAGAAGGATAATTGTTGGATTCAAAACTGTAGCGAACCGAACCACAGAAACAACCCCCATCTACGATATTATCCACTGTTCTGAATTACTCCACAGTCACCGACTTGGCAAGATTCCTCGGATGGTCTACATCAGTCCCTTTCATGACTGCGACATGATACGAAAGAAGCTGTAATGGGATCGTGAAAATTATTGGGTCTAATATTTCGGGACAATGAGGGACGTTGACTACCTTACAGCGTTTGTCACTCTCAAATTTTATACTTTCATCAGCAAAAACATATAGTTTTCCCCCTCGGGCACTAACCTCAGATAAATTCGCTCGAAGTTTACTCAAAAGTTCATCTTTTGGTGCTACCGCGATTACCGGCATTTTACTATCAACTAGAGCAAGCGGCCCATGCTTAAGCTCTCCCGCAGGGTAAGCCTCCGCATGTATATAAGATATTTCTTTCAACTTTAACGCTCCTTCCTTTGCCACCGGATACTGAATACCTCGTCCTAGGAACAGAGTATGGTTCTTTCCCGAAAATTGCTTAGAGATTTTTTTTATGTCTTTATTAAGCTGGAGCGTTTTATCGATTAATCTCGGAAGCTTTGCTAAATCCTTCACCAGCTTGGCCTCTTGTACTGGCCGCAAACCATTCCTTCTCGCAAGTACGATAGATAAGATTAACAACAAAACTAGTTGAGTAGTGAAGGCTTTGGTTGAAGCTACTCCAATCTCCTGACCAGCCAAGGTTAGAACACTGAAATCCGACTCTCGGACAAGCGAACTGGTAGCAACATTGCAGACAGCCAGAGTGGCCGTATAATTCAGTTTCTTGGCATAACGCAATGCGGCAAGAGTATCCGCGGTTTCCCCAGATTGGGAGATTGTAACTAGCAGTGTTCCGGGCTCGACAATGATATCTCTATATCGATAGTCACTCGCTATGTCGACTTGGCACGGAATTTTAGCAATAGACTCTAACCAGTATTTACTTATTAGCCCAGCATGAAAGCTAGTGCCACATGCAACTATTTGGACTTGTTTCGTTTTATCAAAGAACTTGCCCGCCTTTACTCCAAACGCCTCTTCTAAAACCTTCCGAGCTGTTATTCTTCCATCCAGGGTATCTTTCAATACAATGGGCTGCTCATAAATCTCCTTGAGCATAAAATGCTTATACTCACCCTTTTGTACATCCTTTATCTTGGAGTCTATGGTCGTAATCGGTCGAGATACTTGTTCGGCCTTATTCCAAATTTCTACGCGCTCTCGCGTTACTCGAGCTATATCTCCTTCTTCCAAATAGATAAACCTATCGGTAACGTGTCCTAAAGCAAGCGGATCAGAGGCTATAAAATTCTCACCGATACCGATACCAATGACAATTGGAGAACCACTCTTCGCAACAATGATCTGATCTCGATTGGAGTTATCAATGGCACATATTCCATAAGCTCCCTTCAGTTTTCCTAACGCCCGTATTACTGAATTAAGAAAGGATACTTTTCCATTTTTTTTCTCTTGGTGAATGAGATGAGCAATTACTTCACTGTCTGTCTCTGTTTTAAACTCATATCCTCTTTCGGTTAGTCGAACACGAAGTAACTCATGATTTTCAATGATGCCGTTATGGACTATGGCAATTTCATTTTTGGACGAATGGGGATGAGCGTTTTTAACCGAAGGCTTCCCATGAGTCGCCCAGCGTGTATGTGCAATGCCGATAGTGCCCTGCAACTTTCTTTTTGTGATCGCATCTGAAAGTTTCCTGACCTTGCCAACACTTCTCAACTGCTGAAGCCTATCGCTCCTCTCAGAAAGAAGTGCAATACCCGCAGAGTCATATCCCCTATACTCAAGGCGTCTCAATCCTTCAAGTAGGATCCTTGAGATTTTTCTTTCTGATATAGCGCCTACAATTCCGCACATGAAATTTAATTTTCAGTATTTTTTGAGGGTCGCTTCCAACCACTAATATTTCTCTGCTTGGTGCGTCCCACGGCTAGATTGCCCTTTGGTATATTTGTATTGACAGCGGATCCCGCCGCAACAAAAGAATCATCTTCTAACTTAACTGGCGCTACTAGAACACTATTTGACCCAATAAAAACATTGTCACCTAGCAGCGTCTTATGCTTGTTTGCCCCATCATAATTACAAAATATAGTCCCAGCTCCAATATTACAGTTTTTACCAATCTCCGCATCTCCAATGTACGCTAAATGGTTGGCTTTTGTTCCCTCGCCGAGAATAGCTTTTTTAGTTTCTACAAAATTACCAACCTTAACTTTGTTTCCTAAGATAGTGCCCGGTCTAATTCTTGCGTTAGGCCCCAAGATCGTCTCTTCTCCGATAGTTGAGCCCTCAATAATAGTACCAGGCAAAATTTGTGTATCATCCCCAATCGAAGAGTCTTTAATAATTGCATTGGGGCCTATTTTTACATTATTACCAAGTGTAACGTCACCTTCAAATAGAGTGTTAAAGTCAATCTCTACATCTTGACCACAGCTCAGTTCTCCTCTTATATCAACGCGGGAAGGGTCTTTAATTATAACGCCCTTATCCAGTAGCTCCTTACACTTAGTCATTTGGAAATGCCTCTCTAATAACGCCAGCTGCGATTTATCATTAACTCCCTGAGCTTCTATTTCATTCGAAATTACTACAGAGCTGATTGCTACTTTTTCAGAAGCCGCTAGTTCAATGATATCCGTTAAATAGTACTCTGACTGTTGATTATTATTTTCAATTTTACCGAGCCAACTCCCTAACCTATCTGCCGGCAGTGCCATAATGCCACTATTCACCTCTTTAATCTCTTTTTGGAGATCAGAAGCGTCCTTCTCTTCCACAATACCCATTATTTTGTTTGATTCATCTCTAAGGATTCTTCCCAAACCTCGGTTGTTCTCAGTAAGTAAGGTCAAAATACCAATTGAGCCAGTTTTTGTGTTCAACAGTAATTGGACCAAAGTATCCGGCTTTATAAGTGGAACATCACCATAAAGTACCAATATATGATCACCTTCAGCTTTTGATTCAAAGTGAGAAACAGCTTGTTGAACCGCATGGGCAGTACCAAGCTGTTCCCTTTGCAGAATCCACGAGACCTCGTTTTGGATAGGAAATCGACGGACCTGTTCCTTGATCCGCTCACCGTCAATTCCCACAACTACATGTATCTTTTTTGCACCCGCAAACTCCGCTGAATTTATTACGTGAATAAGCATTGGCTTATTGCCGACGGTGTGTAACACCTTCGGCAATTGTGAATGCATTCTTGTTCCTCTACCCGCTGCAAGGATTACCGCTTCCATCTTAAAACCTTAGATCCAATATCTGTAAGATTTAGATTACCAAAAAAAAAGGTAGCAAGTGCTACCTTTTTCAAATAATTGCGCTATCGAAAAGTCTATTTTTTCATCTGCTTTAGAGCTCGGAGCTGAGCAGCGGCTTCGGCTAGCTGTGCGGCAGCTGTCCCATAATCAAACTCTGAATTCTGGTTAGACATAGCCTTTTCAGCATCTTCAACTGCTTTCAAGGCAGCCGATTCATCAACATCTTCGGCTCTCATGGCAGTGTCGGTGAGCAGAGTCACAACATCTTTTTGGACTTCAAGGAAGCCTCCAGAGACATAGAATACCTCCTCTTCACCACCTTCTAAAATTAAGCGAACGGGACCCGGTATAAGAGCAGTCAGTAAAGGCGCATGTCCATAGCTTATACCGAGGTCTCCAAGAGACCCAGCAGCAACTACCATTTCAACCGCGCCAGTGAAAATACTCTTCTCAGCTGACACAATATCGCACTGCATTGTCGTAGCCATATGCCTTACCTTTGATTAGCTTCTAAAGCTGTGTAACTCCGATACTTTTCGATCTACAGTGACTTGGCTTTTTCAACTGCTTCTTCGATCGTACCAACCATCGTAAATGCCTGCTCCGGCAGGTCGTCATACTCCCCATCAAGAATGCCTTTAAAGCCGGCTATTGTGTCTTTAAGAGACACATACTTACCAGGGGCGTTCGTGAAAACTTCGGCGACAGTAAAAGGTTGTGAAAGAAATTGCGAGATTCTTCTTGCTCTGTTCACCGTTTGTTTGTCTTCATCCGACAGTTCGTCCATACCAAGTATCGCTATGATGTCCTTTAGTTCTTTATATCTTTGAAGAACTGTCTGAACTCCATTTGCTACCTCGTAGTGTTCTTGTCCCACAACAAGGGGGTCTAGCTGGCGAGAACTAGAATCAAGAGGATCCACGGCGGGATAGATACCAAGTGATGCTATCTCTCTCGACAATACAACCTTCGCATCCAAGTGCGCGAAAGTTGTTGCCGGTGATGGGTCTGTTAAGTCATCAGCAGGTACGTAGACAGCTTGGATAGACGTTATCGAGCCGTTTTTAGTCGAAGTGATCCTCTCTTGGAGTGCACCCATTTCTTCAGCTAATGTAGGCTGGTAACCCACCGCGGAAGGCATTCTACCTAGGAGTGCAGATACCTCTGTTCCAGCAAGAGTATAACGATAGATGTTATCAACAAATAAAAGAACATCTCGTCCCTCATCTCTGAACTTCTCCGCCATAGTCAGACCGGTCAAAGCTACTCTCAATCGGTTGCCGGGAGGCTCATTCATCTGTCCGTAGACCATGGATACTTTTGACTCGCCCTCTAGATCAATAACTTTTGATTCTTGCATCTCATGGTAAAAATCATTTCCTTCTCTTGTGCGTTCTCCAACACCCGCAAAAACGGACAAGCCGCTATGCTCGGTGGCAATGTTGTTGATTAATTCCATCATGTTGACCGTCTTTCCGACGCCCGCACCGCCGAAGAGACCCACTTTACCACCCTTAGCAAAAGGGCATACCAAATCGATGACCTTGATACCCGTTTCTAGTAGCTCGTTTGTTGTCGCTAATTCTTCATAGGTCGGAGCTTTTCGATGAATTGGCATGCGCTCTTTTTCACCAACTGGTCCCCGCTCATCAATCGGTCTACCTAGAACATCCATTATTCGCCCAAGTGTTTCCGTACCAACTGGTACAGAAACTGGGGCGCCAGTATCCTCGACTGATAAACCTCTACTCAATCCCTCGGTGCTACCCAAGGCGATAGTGCGAACAACACCGTCACCAAGTTGTTGCTGCACCTCCAAGGTGATCTCGGTGCCATCTACTGTAAGCGCGTCATATACCTGCGGAACACTGTCCCGCTCAAATTCGACGTCGATAACTGCCCCAATAATTTCTACGATTCGACCGCTGCTCATCTTCGGTTCCTCAAACTCTTTTAACAAATTTTATAAAATTAAATTAAACTGCTGCAGCTCCGCCGGCAATTTCCGACAACTCTTGCGTAATAGCTGCTTGTCTTGCCTTGTTATACGCAAGTCCCAATTCCTCTATCAAGTCACCAGCATTATCTGATGCGCTTTTCATTGCAATCATCCGTGCTGCTTGTTCACACGCGTTATTTTCTACTACTGCCTGGTAGACCTGAGATTCTATGAACCGCAACAACAAGCCATCTAAGAGTTCCTGTGCGTCAGGCTCATAGAGATAATCCCAATGGTGTTGCAATTCTTCCTCCTCCGAGGGTTGAAGAGGAATTAGTTGGTTTACCACGGGCTTATGGGTCATGGTATTCACGAAGTCGTTACTAACAACCATCAGTCTATCTATTTCCCCACCATCGAATTTATCCAGCATAATCTTCACGGCACCAATCAGATCTGCAACCTCTGGAGCGTCACCGATGTCTCGAACCGCTCCTACTACATTTCCACCATAGTTATTAAAAAAAGTTGCCGCCCTCGCGCCGATAGTGCATATGTCTATCTCCACACCCTGGTCGGACCATTTTTTCATTGAAGCAACAGTGGCTTTAAAGGCGTTAATATTCAATCCGCCACATAATCCTCGATCAGTCGACACAACTATGTAACCAACACGCTTAACGTCTCGAGTATCAAAATACGGATGCTTATACTCAGGGGTTGAGTTTGCTATGTGACCGATGACGGAGCGTATTCGCTGCGAGTATGGCTTGCCAAGCTTCATGCGGTCTTGCACTTTCCGCATCTTACTTGCAGAAACCATTTCCATGGCTTTAGTGATCTTTTGAGTATTCTTTATACTCGCGATCTTTGTTCGAATTTCTTTTCCACTCGCCATATTCTTAATCGCCTAGTAGTTATCTAATTTCTATAAAGAAATATACCCGACCCTTACCAAGTTTGAGTTGACTTAAATTTTTCGAGCGCGGCTCTAAAAGCTTTTTCTATGTCATCATCGTAGTCGCCGCTTTCATTAATCTTGCCCAGCAAATCTCCATGCTCACTGTTCATATACGCCAGAAGAGCCGATTCGAAATCCAAGACTTTGTTTAGCTCTATATCCTCCAAAAACCCTTCATTAGCTGCAAAAAGAGATACTCCCATCTCTGCAATTGATAATGGTGAATACTGCTTCTGCTTCATTAATTCTGTCACTCGCTGCCCATGTTCAAGCTGCGCTCTAGTAGCATCATCCAAATCAGATGCAAAAGCCGCGAAAGCCGCCAGCTCGCGATATTGTGCTAGTGCTATACGAATACCACCCCCTAGCTTTTTGATGATCTTTGTCTGAGCGGCACCCCCAACTCGGGAAACCGAGATACCGGGATTCATTGCCGGACGGATACCCGAGTTGAAAAGGTCGGTTTCTAAAAATATCTGGCCATCAGTAATGGAAATTACGTTCGTAGGAACGAATGCAGATACGTCGCCCGCCTGAGTTTCAATAACAGGCAATGCTGTCAGAGACCCGGTTTTGCCCTTAACCTTACCTTCTGTGAACTTCTCTACGTAGTTAGCGCTTACTCTCGCTGCACGCTCCAGAAGACGTGAGTGTAAGTAAAAGACATCTCCCGGATATGCCTCTCTTCCTGGAGGCCTTCTGAGCAAAAGTGAAATCTGGCGATAGGCCCATGCTTGTTTAGTTAGATCATCATAGATGATCAAAGCGTCCTCGCCCCTATCTCTATAGTATTCTCCCATCGAGCATCCCGAATACGGTGCGATAAATTGCATTGAAGCGGGATCAGATGCAGAGGCTGAAACAACCACGGTGTATTCCATTGCACCATGCTCTTCAAGTTTTTGGACCACATTTGAGATTGAGCTAGCCTTCTGCCCAACCGCCACATAAACACACTTAACCCCTTTACCTTTTTGGTTGATGATGGTGTCAATAGCTACCGCCGTCTTACCAACCTCTCTGTCGCCGATAATTAACTCTCGCTGCCCCCTCCCTATAGGAGTCATTGAGTCAATTGACTTCAATCCTGTCTGCACTGGCTGGTCTACACCCTGTCTGGCTATTACACCGGGGGCAACCTTTTCGATTGGGTCAGTGAGCTTTGCATCTATAGGGCCCTTACCATCAATGGGCTTTCCAAGAGCGTCAACTACTCGACCTTCAAGCTCGGGACCGACAGGCACTTCAAGGATTCGCCCTGTGCATTTGCATGTCTGACCTTCCTTGAGCTGAAGATAGTCGCCCAATACCACGGCTCCAACAGAATCTCGCTCTAAGTTGAGCGCCATGCCATAAATGCCGCCCTCGAATTCAATCATTTCGCCATACATAACGTCTGCCAAGCCATGAATTCGGATGATCCCATCCATCACACTGACTATTGTGCCCTCGTTCTTTGCTTGCACCGACACATCTAATTTGTCGATTCTCTGCTTTATAATCTCACTGATTTCTGATGGATTCAGTTGTTGCATCGCTATGTCCTATATCCTAAAACGTCAAGAATTTATTGATTCAACTAATTTGGTTAACTTTCCACGAACAGAGCTGTCGATGACCATATCTCCCGCGCGAATTACCGCACCGCCAACCAAAGATTCATCGACGCTCGTTGATAGATTAATTTCTCTATCTAATCGCTTTTTCAATGAGGCGGCTAGTTTCCCCGCAATCTCTGAACTAATTTCAAAAGCTGAGGTTACTTCAACTTCTACAGAGCGCTCCCGGTCAGCTTTCAAGACTTCAAATAGCTCGGCAATTTCTGACAACAGTACTAACCGTTTATTTTCTGCAAGGAGCCGAATGAAGTTTTTGCCCTTACCGTCTATGTCATCACCACATATGCTTTCAAAAGACTCTGCGATTTGACTGGAGGAAAGAGATGGATTCCGTAACACCGAGCTAACAGCCGGTTGTTTGGCCACGGCGGCGAATAGAGCTAGGAGATTAGACCAGCTTTGAAGCGCATTATCTTGCGAGGCAACTTCAAAAGCCGCTCTAGCATAGGGTCTTGCAAGTGTCGTTGTCTCTGCCATTGCTAATATATCAAAGCTCTGTAGCCAATTTGTTCAACATTTCTTCATTCGCGGCTTGATCAATAGAGCCCTCAAGAATTTTTTCAGCTCCTGCGACCGCAATCGCAGACACTTGGGCTCTTAATGCTTCTTTTGCTCGATTAACCTCTTGCTCTAACTCAGCATTCGCGCTGGCTATAATACGCTGGCCTTCCTCTCGAGCTTGATCTTTAGCCTCTTCCACAATTTGTGCAGCTCGCTTATTTGCCTGATCAATAATGCCAGCAGCATCTACCTTTGCAGCCTTTAACTGCTCCTCAGACTTGGCTTGGGCAGACTCAAGATCCTTCTCCGCTTTTGATGCCGCTTCCAACCCGTCAGCTATTCTTTTTTTCCGTTCTTCCATAATCGAAACAAAGGGCGGCCAAACGTATTTCGTGCAAAACCAAACAAAAAAGGCCATTGCAATCATCTGACCTAAAAAAGTCGCATTAATATTCACGATTCTTTCTCCGGCTTATTCTGTCTTTAGCCGCCAAGCGCAGCAGTAAATGGGTTAGCAAAGGTAAACCACATGCCTATACCAATGCCAATCATGGTCACGGCATCGATTAGTCCTGCTACCAAAAACATTGACCCTTGTAGTTTGGGAGCCAGCTCCGGCTGACGCGCAGAGCCCTCCAGGAACTTCCCTCCCAAGATACCAAAACCTATCGCTGTTCCCAGCGCACCCATACCCAACACAAGCAATACACCTAGTACTGTGTTAGCTAATATTATTTCCATCTTTTCCTCCAGTGTTTCTTCAGTTCAGAATGTGTAGCAGATTAATGATGTGGTTTTTCATGTGCCGCGTTTAAATAAACAATTGTTAACATCATAAAAACAAATGCTTGTAAGGGAATCACCAGAAGATGAAAAGCCGCCCAAACAAAGTGTGCTGGGAGCTGCCAAAGCCCCATCATCGATGCGATCAACAAAAATAAAAGTTCCCCAGCGTACAAATTCCCAAAAAGCCGCAGCCCAAGAGATACTGGCTTAGCAATAAGCGTGGGCACTTCAATTATCAAATTAAAAGGTAGCATCCACTTGCCAAAAGGATGGAATGCTAGCTCTCCCAAAAAACCTCCGAGACCCTTATTCTTAATGCTGTAATAAATAATCATAAAGAATACTAAGGTCGACATGCCCATCGTAATATTGGGATCCGTAGTAGGCACGACCTTAAAGGGAGCATGTTCAAAGTGGAAAACTACTGCGGCGAATTTTTCGAATCCAAAACTAGTCAACAGATCAACAGGCACAAGGTCCATCGTGTTCATTAACAAAATCCAGAATAGAAGGGTCAAACAGAGAGGCCCAATCAGTTCGTTTTTATACTTGAATGTCTCCGATACTCGACTATCAACAAACTCGACAACAGCCTCAACAAAATTTTGTGCGCCCGAAGGGTTTTCAACAGAAGCTGTCCTTCCCACCCGATAGAAGAACCACAAAAAGCCTGCTCCGAGAAATAATGACCATCCAAAAGTATCTACATTGATTGCCCAAAAACCCATCTCAGCCGCTTCTTCAGGCGTGTGAGCAAACGTCCAGCTGCCGTCGATTTTTCCAAAAGTAAGAAAAGATAAGTGATGAGTGATGTACTCTTGAACAGTTAGTTCGGCTGCGGAATGCGATGCGTCGGCCATTTGCTCTGAATTCTACCCTGCTAAGTTTCGGTTTAAATTTTAGGTGTTTTTTCTTGTCGGGCTATAGTCAATGGTCCCAGACATCACCACCCCAACAAAATGCGTGGCCACAAAGCCGGCTATTAATGCAAGTTCATCTAAGCTGGTGACTAAAGTAAAACTCAGCGCGAAAAGCACACCTGTGAAAACAATTTTACCAAGCTCTCCGCGGATAAAACTTTTAACTACTTTATCTGCGTTTCTTGCACCCTGAAATTTAAAAGCGTGCAACGCAAAATAACTATTTGGTACTGCGCTAATGAGCCCACCCAATAACGCGGAGTATCCAGCCACAACCCCAAAAATCGAAAGACAGACTAAGGATAACGTTACTGTCCATACTAGTTGCGCAACTATAACTTTATATACTGAAGGAGGTCTTAAATTTGTCACGAAGTAGGCTTGAAAAATTCACTTCTTGTTAGTATTAAAACCCCCTAGTTAGGCTCCTTCTGTGTGTCTACATAGAAAAAGCACGCGCATTATAGGAGCTTTACTTTGGAGTATCAACCGAACCTAGGAACAATTATCCAAGCCATAAAAAATATTTGGTCTGTTCACAAAACCTCTAATTAAGATGCTCCAATATTCCATCCAACTCATCAAGACTATTGTAAGAAACTATTAATCGTCCCTTTCCATTCGTCTTGTGTTCAATTAAAACCTTAGCTCCAAGCTTTTCGCCCAAACTTTCTTCCAAATTCTTGATGTTAGGGTCTATAGGCCTTTCAGATACCGCTGTCTTGGGACTCTTTGCCTTTCTTACTAACTCCTCTGTCTGTCGAACCGAAAGACCTTTCTTGGCGATGTCCCGTGCGAAATCAACTTGTTTTATTTCTGGCAGAGTCAAAAGTGTCCTGGCGTGGCCCATTTCCAGTAGGCCTGTTTGCAGCATTTTTTGCACATCAATGTGCAAGCCAACTAACCGCATTAAGTTAGTTACCGCAGTGCGAGACCTTCCTACCGCATCAGCCACCTCCTGCTGAGTCAGCTTGAATTCGTCTTGTAGACGTTTTAGCGCTAAAGCTTCTTCGATCGGGTTTAAATCTTCTCTCTGAATATTTTCGATTAAGGACATTGCTATGGCAGCTTCATCACTAACCGTTCTGACGACAGCAGGTATTGAGTCAAGACCTGCTATTTGTGCCGCACGCCACCTTCGCTCACCAGCAATAATTTCATATTTTTGAGACCCAATCGATCTGATAACTATTGGTTGCATTAGCCCTTGGGACTTTATCGATGAGGCTAATTCCTCCAAAGCCGCTTCATCAAAATCGGCCCTTGGCTGATATTTACCTCTTTGGATTAAATCCAATGGGATATGCTTAAGCTCTCCTTCATTGGTGAATGAGGGGTTTTTGTTGCTATCACTTAGGCTATTGTTGAAAAGACTAGACATGTTTTGTGCACTACCTGAAGATAAAAGCGCTCCCAATCCCTTGCCTAGTTTTTTTTTCTCTCTCATTTTAAAATTTATGCTCTGTTTTATACCGTTGCATTGGCCATGGACTCGTCTTGTCGTCTTAAAAGCTCACCCGCTAGCGCTAAATACGCTATAGCACCCCGTGATTGCCTGTCATACTTGATAGCTGGCTGGCCATAGCTAGGCGCCTCCGCCAATCTTATGTTACGAGGAACTACAGTGCGATAAACTGCATCCCCAAAATAATTGAAAAGCTGTCCATTTACCTCACTAGTCAATTTACTCCTGGGGTCATACATCGTCCGCAAAATACCCTCAATTTTTAAAGAAGGATTAAGTTCCGATTTGATTGCGCTTATTGTTTCCATCAAGGCGGTAAGGCCCTCTAATGCGTAGTATTCGCACTGCATTGGAATAACAACTCCCGTCGCGGCTACCAGCGCGTTAATTGTCAGCATGTTTAGAGAGGGGGGGCAGTCAATTAAAATAAACTCGTAATTCTCATGAATATCAGAAATAGCATCTTTCAGCTGGCTCTCCCTGCTCTCACCTTTCAAAAGGTCGACTTCAGCAGCTACAAGGTCTGAATTTGATGGCAAAAGGTCATAATCCGTCGCGTTAGTGACCAATGTGTCGTTAATGGTAAGTGATCCGATCAATAAGTCGTAAACAGACCGCTTTAGGCCAGATTTATCAACACCTGACCCAGTAGTTGCATTACCCTGAGGATCGAGATCGATGAGCAATACCCTATTGTTGGTAACAGCTAACGAGGCAGCAAGATTTACCGAAGTTGTTGTCTTGCCTACTCCACCTTTTTGATTCGCTATCGCGATAACCTTACTCACACACCATCCAGCAAATCACTCGGCTTCCAACAATTTTGATTTAATATTTATAGGCAAACGTTAAAACAACCTAATCCTGCTTCCGACCTATCTCAATTACATGCCTTGTCCTACCAAAAATTTTGAGCTCATCGACATTAACAACCTCAAAGTCCTGGGTAAGAGGCCTGATATCTTCCTCTGAGGCCATCCCTTTCATAAAAAGAATCCTGCAATCTTTGGATACAAAGTGGCAAACTTTACCGACAAGTTCATCGATACCAGAAACGGCCCGAGTTACCACCATATCAATTTGACGATCGGTTTGATAGTGCTCAACGCGACAATTTCTAATTTGTATTGAGGACAAATCTAAGGTTAATTTCACTTGGAAGAGAAAACGAGTCTTCTTGCCATTACTGTCTATGAGAGTGAAGTGTTTTCCTGGGTTGAAAATTGCAAGAGGTATACCTGGAAAGCCAGCCCCTGAACCTACATCAATTATGTATTTACCCCGAAGATAAGAATTGATGGACAAGCTATCCAATAGATGTCTGCTAAGCATTTCGCTGACATCTTGCGTTGAAACTAAATTAAAAGACTTGTTCCATTTTTGAAGGATGGAGAGGAAACCAATCGATTGGTTAATCTGGTGACGAGTGGCTTCGATCCCATACCCATCAAGCCCATTGGTTAACTCTCTCTCCAGCTTCTCTAAAAGGTCTTTAGTAAAATCGCTCAACTTGCTTTTCTTGAAATTGATTTATGTTTTTTCAAATATACCAAAATCAATGACAAAGCAGCCGGCGTCATCCCAGGTATCCTTGATGCCCTACCAATATTTTCCGGCCTAGCTTTTATAAGCTTTTGCTTCAGTTCGTTAGACAACCCTTGCATTATCTCGTAGTCTAGATCTTCTGGTAACCTAGTATCTTCTTGTCTTTTCATGCGGGCTATTTCCTCAGACTGTCTGTCGATATAGCCTTGGTATTTTAGATGCACTTCTACCTGTTTTCGGGCTTGATCTGCAGCCGAGTTAAACTTGACTTCAGTGAATGGCTGCTCTTCAACAGCCTTTATCAAGGAGTCATAAGAAACTCTTGGTCTAGAAAGTAAATCAGCTAAGTTTTTCTCGCGAGAAATTGGTTTATCTAAGAGGCTATTTACTCTGACTGCTGCTTTAGAATTGGGTTGTATCCATGTAGCTTTTAAGAAGGATAATTCTTTTTCAATAATCTCAATTTTCTCATTGAGTAATTGCCAGCGAGTATCAGAAACAAGTCCTAGACTTCTACCTTTTTCAGTTAAACGTAAATCAGCGTTATCTTCCCTTAGCGTCAATCGATATTCGGCTCTAGAGGTGAACATACGATAGGGTTCATTTGTACCAAGTGTGATTAAATCATCGATTAAGACCCCTATGTAGGCCTCGTCACGGCGAGGGCACCATGGCTCTTGGCCCTTAGCAGCCAGACCAGCATTTAGACCAGCGATGAGGCCTTGTGCAGCTGCTTCCTCATAACCGGTCGTACCATTAATTTGACCTGCGAAATACAATCCCTTGATAAATTTCGTTTCAAGTGAATAGTTTAAATCTCTAGGATCAAAAAAATCATATTCGATGGCGTATCCAGGCCGGGTTATTTGAGCTTGCTCTAACCCTCGAATTTTTTTGACCATCTCCAACTGAACGTCGAATGGCAAGCTTGTTGAAATTCCATTAGGGTACAACTCGTTTGTATTTAGCCCTTCCGGCTCTAGAAAGATTTGATGAGAAGACTTGTCAGAAAATCGCATTACTTTGTCTTCTATGGATGGACAGTACCTAGGCCCAGCACCTTCGATAACACCAGCGTACATTGGTGACCGATCTAGTCCACCTCGAATGATATCGTGGCAGGCTTCGTTAGTATGTGTAATGAAGCAGTTGATTTGCGGGGGATGGTCTTCTCTAGCGCCTAGGTAAGACATAACCGGCAGAGGCGCATCACCTGGTTGAACTGTCATTACAGAGAAATCAACCGATCTTTTATCAAGTCTTGGTGGTGTTCCTGTTTTAAGGCGTTCGACTTTGAAAGGTAGCTCTCTCAATCTATCAGCCAAAGAATTAGACGGTGGGTCACCTGCGCGCCCCCCAGAGTTGCTTTCTAGCCCTATATGAATTTTTCCTCCTAAAAATGTCCCTGCCGTTAACACGACTTGGTTCGCCTTGATAACCAATCCCATCTGTGTAACGACACCCTTGATTACCCCATCATCAATAACAAGATCATCAACACCTTGTTGAAACAAAGATAGGTTATCTTGATTTTCTAACACTTGCCGAATAGCTGATTTGTAGAGAGCCCGATCAGCCTGGACTCGAGTGGCACGAACCGCAGGTCCTTTGCTTGCGTTAAGGACCCTAAACTGAATCCCAGAGCGATCAGCAGCCAAAGCCATCGCTCCGTCGAGCGCATCAATCTCCCTGACCAAGTGACTTTTACCAATGCCACCGATAGCTGGGTTACACGACATTTGTCCGAGAGTATCAATGCTGTGAGTGATCAACAAAGTATTAACACCCTGACGAGCGGCTGCCAAGGCTGCTTCAGTGCCTGCATGACCTCCACCAACTACAATGACGTCGTATTTTGTCTGACTCTGCATATAAATATCCGAATTACCCAAATCTAATAACTATGAATTATTTATTAATATTAAAAATATATTTAGTTTAATATATATATAGTATTAATATAGTTGTTATAGGCAAAAAATAAACTGTTGATAACGATTAATAACTTAATTAAATCAGAGGTTTATTTAGATTAAAAGCCCTTAGTATTCTCTGACTATCCAGAACAAAAGCATTTAGTAAAATGTTAATAAATTTTAACCAATAATGTTCCGATTGATTTAACCAGATTCTACTCACCGTTTTTCTCTTGGTTTTACACAAATAACCCTTCTTTTTACAAGTCATTTACCTACGCAAAAGCTCCCAAAGATCTCGCCCAATAGATCATCACTAGTCAATTCCCCCGTGATACTTCCCATCACCAACTGGGATAAGCGCAATTCTTCGGCAATTAACTCCAAATCTATAGATTCTTCAGCTAGCTTTTGGGCTTTTTTTAGGTGCGACTTGGCCACTTCTAAAGCGCTAATATGTCGGGTTCTAGCGCTAAAGTTATCTTCGGTGAAATGTAAGTGATCGCTTACTTTTAAAAATTGCTCTCTGAGATTATCAAGTCCTTCTTCTGTTCTAGCTGAAATCCCAATAACTGGAATTTCGATATCAACAGCTTGTAGCTCCTCTGCGAAAATTCCATAGCTTTCTATCAAGTCCAACTTGTTGACAACTATAGTAAGATTTTTTTTTGAATTGAGCTTTAGCGAAAAATCGTCTGAAAAAGAAGTAAGCACATCTCGGAGATTTCTCGGCTGATTATTAAGGGTTGTTATGTCCACAACGAATAGGATGTGATCTGCGACCATTATAGCTTCTTGAGCTCGCCGCACTCCCTCTAATTCTACTGGATCTTTAGTTTCTCTGAGACCCGCGGTATCCGTTATGTTAATAGGTATACCTCTCACAGAAACTTCAATGTTGAGAATATCTCTTGTAGTTCCAGGAATTTCTGTAACGATAGCGGCATCTTCACCAGAAATAGCGTTCAATAAGGTAGACTTTCCCGAGTTTGGATACCCAGCGATTACTACCCGGAGGCCTTCCTTAATAATTACTCCTTGCTTTGCCTTGGTAAAAACAGTATCTAAATCTGTTAAGCATTCGGTAACCATATTGAGAATTGTTTCATTTGAACTTAACTCTAAATCTTCATCTGAAAAATCAATCGCTGCTTCAACATTAATCCGAGTTTTAGTGAGTTGTTCTTGCATTTTTTTAATTCGATCAGAAAATGCGCCGCGCAATGTTCTGGATGCAGATTTTGCCTGTTGCTCTGTCCCTGCCTCAATAAGATCAGCGACAGCTTCCGCTTGCGCCAAATCCATCTTACCATTCAAGAACGATCGTTCTGTGAACTCTCCAGGTCTAGCTATTACAGCACCAAGGCTAAGGAGTCTGTTGAGAATTTCATTTAACAAAGGCAAACTCCCATGACACTGCAGTTCTAAAGTGTCTTCGCCCGTATAAGAGTTTGGGCCTTCAAAGAATATCGCGATACCTATATCAATCACGGACTGATCTTGATTAAGAAATTGACAGGTGTGGGCGTATCGTATTTCGGGTTTGAATCCAAGAATCTTCATACTAATAGCTGAAGTCTTTGGACCTGAAACTCTTATGATACCAACACTCCCTCGACCGGGTGGCGTTGAGATCGCACATATTGTAGTTTCTTCAGAGAGGGACATTATTCCTAAATAAACTTTTTTTAAGGGTGTATATAAGTTGAATGTCCAATTTTGGTTACTTTCTACTGGTTTGGTAAGCGGCCTCGATTTTACCTGTAATATACCATTGCTGAAGAATTCCTAATAACCCATTTGTGAGCCAATAAAGAACTAAGCCTGACGGGAACCAAAGGAATAATACAGTCATCATTATTGGCATAAGTTGCATTACTTTTGCTTGCATCGGATCTGCTGGTGCTGGACTCAATCTTGTTTGCAAGAACATTGTTGCTCCCATTAGAAGAGGAAGTATGAAAAAAGGGTCTCTAACGGATAGATCAGTCAAGTACCCGACAAAGGGAGCATGACGCAGTTCTACGCTTTCCATAAGCACCCAGTAAAGTGCAATGAAGACCGGCATTTGGACCAACATTGGCAAGCAACCTCCAAAAGGGTTAATTTTTTCTTTCTTATAAAGGTCCATGGTTGCTTTTTGCAAACCCATACGGTCGTCACCGTATCTATCTTTTATTTGTTGCATTTTAGGCATGACACGACGCATTCCAGCCATGGATTTATATTGAGTCTCGGAAAGTTTATAGAACAAAGCCTTAACTACTAATGTAAGTAAAATTATTGATACACCGTAATTCCCAACCAGCGAATCAATTTGTGTCAATAACCAATAAATAGGCGCTGCTAAAAACCAAAGAAAACCATAGTCTATGGTAAGGTCAAGGTTCGGTGAAATTTCAGCAAGTACATATTGGTCCTTAGGACCTGCATAAAATTGTATTTTGTGACTTCCGACTGAGTTTGCAGCAACAGTAAACGTTTCACTTGTAAATTCTCCAAAGTACTGGTTTGCATCATTCTTTCTTGTGGTGAGCCGATTTACTTGTTCTTGATTTGGTATCCAGGCTGATAAGAAATAATGTTGGCTAAAGCCCATCCAACCGCCAAGTGTTTCGACGCTTTCTGAGCGATCATCGATATCACCAAAATCAACTTTGATGTATGGATCATCGGTTGTAGTTGTTACAAATCCAAGAAAAGTCCTGCCAAAACCGCCCACACTGCTGGGGTCATCAAAATTATCCCGCTTAATTTGGCCAAATGCATTTGCATCCCAGGTTGTGTCAGAGTTATTTTCAACTAAGAATTCGATATCGATAAGGTACGAATTCCTTCTGAAAGTAAATCTTTTTGTAACGGTGATGTCAGGTTGGACATTGTTGACCAGATCGACTTGAAGTAGATCTTGACCGCCTTCTAATCGATAATTTTCGTACCTTGATTCGTAGGTAGCTCTACCAGATTTATCGATACCGTTTTGACCAATTAGGCCACTCTGCGCAACGTAGCTACGGCCTAGAGAATTTTCCAACAATTTAAAGGGGTCATCTGCCACATCTATTTGTTTAAGGTATTTAGGAAGTGAAAGAGAGACTATGTCGCCGCCGATCAAATCTATACTTAGTTCTAGTGTATCTGTTTGAATGTCGATGTATTTTGTTAGAAGCTCTGTTTGGGCAGCAGCATTAGTTATACCTGATGTCTGTTGTGCGTCAGGTCGAGAAGACGAAGGCATTTGAGTTGGAAGGTCATTTGTTTCAGCTGAGCTTGCAGTTGGATCTGTTGCTGGCAAAGCTTGTTGTGCAATACCATCGTCAATGAGCGGTGGGTAGTCCTCTTGCCAGGCCAAAAGCATAAGATAAGTGATAATGGCTAGCGAAGTGTAGAGAGCAAACTTAGTTAAATCCATGCCGATTTTTACCTGTAATGACTATTGGAAGATTTAGGCACTGGATCATATCCGCCTTCGTGCCATGGGTGACATTTACATATTCGTCGGGCACCAAGGGTTAATCCTTTTATGCTTCCGTGGAGTTCGATTGCTTCCTTTGTATAATTAGAGCATGAAGGCTCAAAGCGACACTGCCGTCCAATTAAGGCGCTTAATGTGAATTGATATAATGTAATAAGTTTTATTAAGCTGGATTTAAGCATCATTCTTATGTTCCTATCCCGTTTGAATTTGTCCGGGTTGGTTGCTCTGCGGACTTCGCATAGAGGTCGTTCCATAACGAATTCAGTTTACTAGATATTACGACATTAGGGAGAGCGTCAATACCTTTGCGTATTAAGACTACGACGTCTAAATTAGGGATTTGGGATTTATTTTTTCTAAAAGATTCTCTTATTAGACGCTTCACTCTATTTCGTTCAACTGCTTTCGAAATATTCTTTTTACTGACAACTAAACCTAACCTTGATTGGTTGCTATTCGCAATGGCCAACATGAGGATGAAGCGGCAAGAGACCTTGTATTCAGCCTTATCAAAAACCCCTCCGTAATCAGAGGAGTTTAAAAGCCGACATTCTCTGGTAAATCTGTATTCGGCCAATTAATGTCTCAGTTATCGAGGGATATAAATCCAGTTAGGCCGACAGCTTAGCGCGACCCTTTGCTCGCCGTCTTTTTAAAACGAGTCGGCCGCCCTTGCTAGACATGCGTGCCCTGAACCCATGAGAACGAGCTCTTTTTAGAACGCTGGGTTGGAAAGTTCTTTTCATATTCTGTCTTCCGAAAGTGGTAGTATCAAAACGACGGTCGTCATAAAGGAGCGGAATTCTAGATGTTTTGTATGAAAGTTTCAATCTAGAAGTAAAAAGGGTATTCCTAATTCAGATTGTCCTAATTTGTTGCATTACTGGAAAAACTGAGTTAGCCAAAACTTGGTAACATGTTATCCACAGCTTATTTATCAACAGGCTTGGCTTAAAACGAAAATAAAGCCGTTTTTTTTAGTCGGTATTTTTCAGCTAAAAACCTTTAAGTAATTGAAAAATATCATAAATAAAACCCTCGAAAAAGTGACAATTTATCCTTGCTATCGGTGGATAACTTGGCTTATGGTCAGATATTAATTTGGTTTTAAGATAGTTTATTGGAGTAAGTTCACTCACCATGCTTCCGGTTTGGCAAAATTGTATTGAAAGTTTGAAAGCAGAGGTGCCAGCAGAAGAGTTTAGAACTTGGATTGCACCTCTAGAAGTTGAAATTAGCAGCAATGTGCTCAGTGTAAGTGCGCCGAACAGGTTTATTTCGGACTGGGTCAAAGGTAAGTATCTTCCGCGAATCTTAGAAATTGTGGAGGCATACGAAGATGAAGAAATAACTGTTGACCTGAATGTTCATACAAGCAAGAGGTTTATTGAACCGCCCAAACAAGCGGTAGTGCATGCGAAAACTAGCAATAAATATAATGGTTCTTTAGTCGAAGGCCATCATACATCTATGGACGAAACGCCCACAAAGAGAGCTATTCAACCTCCCCGACACCAGGGAGCAACGCCAAATAATGTTATCAAGGGTAAAGTGCTCCATCAGGGGTCGTTAAATTCCGAGAATAATTTTGAAAATTTTGTAATTGGTAAATCAAATCAGCTTGCGAGAGCTGCAGCTATGCAAGTTGCGGAAAACCCTGGATATGCATATAACCCCCTTTTTATCTACGGCGGCGTTGGATTAGGAAAAACCCACTTGATGCACGCGATTGGAAATTACCTTTTATCAAAGAAACCCGATGCGAGGGTAGTATATCTTCATTCAGAAACCTTTGTAGCTACTATGGTTTCTGCTCTTCAGCTTAATGCCATAAATGAATTTAAACGATTTTATCGTTCTGTTGATGCCTTATTGATTGATGACATCCAGTTCTTCGCAGGTAAGGAGCGTTCTCAAGAAGAGTTTTTCCATACGTTTAATGCGCTGTTGGAAGGCGGGCATCAAATAATTCTTACTTGTGACAGGTTCCATAAAGAAATTAATGGTCTTGAAGAAAGACTTAAATCAAGGTTTGGCTGGGGGCTTACTGTCGCAGTAGATCCGCCAGAGCTAGAGACTAGAGCGGCAATTCTGATGAACAAGGCTGAACTCAGTGGGGTTCAGCTACCCTATGAAGCAGCTTTATTTGTTGCTCAAAGGTTGCGCTCTAACGTTAGAGAGTTAGAAGGGGCACTCAAGCGCGTAATAGCACATGCTAATTTCAAGGGTCAGGAAATCACTTTAGAATTAATCAAAGAGGCTCTACGCGACCTTTTTGCATTACAAGAAAAGCTCGTTACCATTGATAATATTCAAAGGTCAGTAGCTGAATATTACAAGATTAAGATGGCAGATATGTTGTCAAAGCGCAGAAATCGTTCCGTAGCGAGGCCGAGGCAGGTCGCGATGACATTATCAAAAGAGCTAACTAACCATAGCTTGCCAGAAATTGGTGATGCGTTTGGGGGGCGTGATCATACGACTGTGCTCCATGCATGCAGACAGATAGCTAAGCTTCGCCATAGCTCCAGGGATATCCAGGAGGATTACAACAACCTTTTGCGATCACTGTCTAGTTAGTAAAAAAAATAATCGAGGGAAACAAACCGATGCAATTTTCTGTGGCAAGAGAGTCACTTCTAAAACCTCTTCAAATGATAAGCGGCGTGGTAGAAAGGCGACAAACACTTCCCATATTATCAAATGTGCACGTGTCTCTAGACAATAGTGAGCTATTACTTACAGGTACAGATCTGGAGGTGGAGTTAGCTGGAAAAATAAAAGTCGATAAAGCAAATTCGGGTGGTGAAATTACTGTACCTGCTAGAAAATTGTTCGACATTTGTAAGTCACTTCCAGACAATTCTTTGATTGAGTTTATTATTAATGAAAACAAATGCTTAGTTAATTCTGGGCGCTCAAAGTTTAGTCTATTGACCCTCCCGGCGACAGAATTTCCTAAAGTTGTTGAGGAGCAAGAAACCCTATCTTTTGAGTTAAGTCAGGCTAGGCTCAAGGACCTTATTGAAGCGACGAGCTTCGCTATGGCCCAGCAAGATGTGCGTTACTACTTAAACGGGATGCTTTTCGAGATTGCTCACCAAACTTTGAAGTTGGTTGCGACCGATGGGCATAGGCTTGCTATGTCCGAGCTTGCCTTGGAAGGATTGGAGACTGATAGGCAAATTATCCTGCCTAGAAAAGGAATTATAGAGATGTCACGTTTGCTGTCAGATGGCAACGGAGATTTAACCCTGAGTTTAGGTCAAAACCAAATCAGAGCTTCTATGCCAGAGTATACGTTCACTTCAAAGCTTGTCGACGGGAATTTCCCGGATTATAAGAGAGTCCTGCCAAAAGGTGGTAACAAAGTTGTGACTGGCAATAGGCAAGAACTCAAAAATGCTTTTTCTAGGGTTTCGATACTTTCTAATGAGAAGTATAGAGGCGTGAGAGTGATGCTATCACCTGGAGAGCTAAGGGTTCTAGCTAATAACCCAGAACAAGAAGAGGCCGAAGAGGTGGTAGTTGTAGATTACGATGGAGATTCTCTAGAGATTGGGTTCAACGTGACTTATGTGATTGATGTCTTAAATACTCTTCATAGCGATGATGTGAAGATAACCCTCTCGGACGCAAACAGCAGTGCGCTTCTGGAGGCGCTTTCCGATAATGCCCCTGAAGCACTCTATGTAGTAATGCCGATGAGACTTTAGAGTAAATTCCTAGGGCCTCCCTGTAATGAGCTTTCTGACTAAGCTTCAGATTAACTCTGTCAGAAACATTAATAGACTAGAGTTAAATCTGGACCCCTGTCTAAACATAATCTTTGGTATAAACGGTAGTGGCAAAACCAGCATCTTGGAATCCATTCATTTGCTTGCCACAGGCCGCTCTTTTAGAACTCCTAAGACGGAATCAATAATTGCTGAAGCTAGCGCAGAATTAACGATTTATGCTGAAAATGAGCTGCAGAGTCGAATTGGCCTGTCAAAAGGAAGGAATACAAAACATAAGTTAAAACTTGATTCGAAGCTGCAAAGAAATTGGGAGTTAGTTGCGAGAGCTTTACCGGTTCAAGTTGTAAGTGCTATTACTTTTCTTTTGCTTGAGGGCGGCCCAAAATCGCGGAGAATGTTCTTGGACTGGGGTGTGTTTCACGTGAAACAAAGTTTTGTTCAAGATTGGCGAGCTACAAAGAAATGCATCGCTAACAGGAATCTGTTATTGAAGGAGCGTCGTATAGATGCGTCTCAATTAGAGGTATGGAATGAAGAACTTTGTTTATATGCGGATAGGGTTGACGAAGCAAGAAGAGAATATTTCAAAGAGTTTGGGCCGGTTTTTCGAAAAATTTATGATTCATTGGTCCCAGACGCTTCTGCTGAGTCGATATCATTAGAGTATTGGAGAGGCTGGCCTGAAGATGGGTCTCTTAAAGAGATTCTTTTAGCCGAAAAGGAGAGAGATCATCGCTATGGCTCAACTCAAAATGGCCCGCATCGAGCTGATTTGCGGGTTAAAGCTGGCAAAAGAATGGCATCCGACGTGTTGTCCCGGGGCCAGCAAAAAATTTTGATTTGTGCATTGAAAATTGCTCAAGGCGTTCATCACGCCTCCTGTTCTGGAGATAAATGTATCTACCTGATCGATGATTTACCTGCGGAACTTGATGAAGAGAATCGAGCAAGTATTCTTAAATATTTAGTTGGTCTGGGTAATCAGCTGATAATAACAGGTGTTGACCTCCCTTCTATTGTAAATTGCCTCTCAGATGGTGCTGAAAAGCGCACGTTTCACGTGGAACGTGGTACAATAGGAAATTCTCTCCTGTAGCTTTTTAGCAATTTTTTGGAATTAGAATTATCTGATTTAGTTGGAGTTTTTAATGACTGATGAGCCTCAATCTGATTATAACTCGGATAGTATAAAGGTCCTCAAAGGCTTGGATGCGGTAAGAAAACGTCCAGGGATGTATATTGGTGATACAGATGATGGGACTGGCTTGCATCATATGGTTTTTGAGTTAGTAGATAACTCTATTGATGAGGCCTTAGCGGGATTTTGTGACGAGATTAAGGTCACAATTCATGTTGGCGAGACTGTAACAGTGTCCGACAATGGTCGCGGTATCCCGACTGAAATGCATAAAGAGGGAGTATCAGCGGCTGAAGTTATAATGACGGTTTTGCATGCTGGGGGAAAATTTGATGATAATAGCTATAAAGTTTCCGGCGGCTTACACGGGGTAGGTGTTTCTGTAGTTAACGCTCTGTCTGAAGAGTTGAAACTAACCATCAGGCGAGAAGGTAAAGTGTATGAACAATATTACCAGCATGGCGTCCCAAAAGCGCCATTGTCAGTAGTTGGTGAGACAACTAGCACCGGTACCGAATGTTTTTTTAAACCTTCAGATGAGACATTTTCTAATGTCGAATTTCACTATGATATTCTTGCAAAGAAACTCAGAGAGCTTGCTTTTTTAAATGCTGGCGTTTCTATTAAACTCATAGACGAGCGTTCAGGTAAAGAAGAGCTGTATAAATATGACGGTGGCCTTAAAGCTTTCGTTAATTATCTGAATAAGAACAAGAATACCGTCAATAAGCTTTTCCATTTTGTGTCGTCGAGGGAGGAAGACGGTATAACAGTTGAAGTAGCGCTGCAATGGAACGACTCGTATCAAGAAGCGATCTACCCGTATACAAACAATATACCACAGCGAGACGGCGGGACTCACTTGGCTGGATTCAGAGGTGCTTTGACTAGGGTTTTGAAAAGTTATATTGATAAAGAATTAGCCAACAAAAAGGGCAAAGAGGTTAACACTACTGGTGATGACGCCAGAGAGGGATTAACAGCGATAATTTCAGTTAAGGTACCCGACCCGAAGTTTTCTTCACAAACAAAGGATAAGTTGGTTTCGTCCGAAGTCAAAGGTGTTGTAGAGCAAGAAATGGCTTCTCATTTGAGTGATTTCCTGATGGAAAATCCCCAAGACGCTAAATTAATCGTTAATAAAATGATAGATGCTGCACTGGCAAGAGAAGCGGCGCGTAAAGCCAGAGAGATGACCCGCAGGAAGGGCGCTCTAGATGTTGCCGGGTTGCCAGGTAAGCTCGCTGACTGCCAAGAAAAAGATCCTGCAGAGTCAGAAATCTACATTGTCGAGGGAGATTCAGCTGGAGGTTCGGCAAAACAGGGTCGTAACAGAAAAAATCAGGCGATACTTCCATTGAAAGGTAAAATACTGAATGTAGAGAAGGCCCGATTCGATAAAATGTTAAGTTCAGCGGAGATTGGCACTTTGATCAAAGCTCTGGGTTGCGGTATTGGAAATGAGGAGTTTGATCCGGCGAATTTGAGGTATCACCGAATAATAATAATGACTGATGCGGACGTAGATGGCTCGCACATACGGACATTGCTTCTAACTTTTTTCTTTCGGCAAATGCGTGAACTCGTGGAGAGAGGGCATATATTTATCGCTCAACCGCCGCTGTACAAAATTCGAAAAGGTAAACAAGAGCAATATCTAAAGGATGATATTGAATTGGCAAATTTTCAGACTCAGGTTGCGCTAGAAGGAGCCAGCCTCTTTGTAAACCCCAATTCTCCCGCTATAAAAGAAGAACCTTTAGAGGCTTTGGTTAATCAGTATAATGAGACCTATTCTATAATTTCCCGGCTTGCAAGGCTTTACCCTACAGAGATCCTGGAGGCCATGACTGTTAACCGACAGATTGCAGACAATGTTTTTGAGTCAGAAGAAGAGATGAATAGTTGGCTAGAAGACCTGTCCGTATGTCTCAAAGAAGTTCAACCGGGAGTAAGTGCTAACTATACTTTTAATGCCCATTTTCTAAGTGAAAGAAAAAAATATGTTCCAGAGGCTACTCTTAATCTTCATGGCTTAGAAAAAAGCTATGTGTTTAACTTTGACTTTTTTGGCTCTGCTGAATACAACTCGATTTCTAATCTTGGGAAAACTTTACGCGGCTTGATAGAAAAAGACGCTTATGTGCAGCGCGGAGAGAGAACATGTGAGGTTAGTAAGTTTTCAGAAGCCATTGAATGGTTGAAGAAAGAAGCTATGAGAGGGGTTTATTTACAGCGATACAAGGGCCTCGGGGAAATGAACCCTGGTCAACTCTGGGAAACCACAATGGACCCTGACTCAAGACGCATGTTGCAAGTCACCATAGACGATGCTATCGGAGCAGATCAATTATTTAATACATTAATGGGAGATCAAGTGGACCCAAGAAGGGAATTCATCGAGGAAAATGCTCTTTCTGCAGATAACCTGGATATCTAATCAATGTTTAGCTACTTACGAACTACTGTTCCTTCAAAATCCAATTAACCGCAGACTCTAAATCGTTGAAAATACGAGTTTGATCCCTGATTTCTTTAGAGAGGGAAACCTCTGTTTGTCTCCCGTTACCAGTTCTAACTAGTAAAGGCTCCATATTGAATGAGGCGGCAGCTTGTAAATCTTTCAGGCTGTCACCTACAAAATAATCTCCAGCCAGGGAAATATCAAATTCAACCTCTGCTCGCTGCAGCAGTCCTGTCTTGGGCTTTCGACACGAACACCCCGCATCGGGAGAGTGTGGACAATAGAAAATAGCAGATATGACCCCTCCAGAATCCTCGACCAATGAATTCATTTTGTCGTGTATGCAGGCCAATGCTGCCTCGTCAAAATATCCTCTCGCTAATCCAGATTGGTTTGAAGCAATGATTACTCGAAAATTTGCCTGATGGAGTCTGGCGATCGCGCTGATGCTACCACTTATGGGAATCCATTCCTCCGCAGTCTTGATATAGCTCGAAGAATCTTCATTGATTACACCATCTCTATCAAGGACTATTGTTTTCGAGTCCTCAGATTTTCTACAGGAATTCATTCTTGATTATTGTCAAGGAAAGAGATATCAGCCGTCATCAAAAATAATTCACGTAGCTCAAAAAGCAATGAATATCTATTCGTGCGCAGTTTTTCGTCTTCATCATTCACTAAGACATTGTCAAAGAAGTCATCGATTGCTGATTTGAGAGACGACAAACATAAAAGCGCATTAGTATAGTCAAGCTTCTCTAAAAATGGCGCCACTTCTATTTTTTTATTTTCTATTTGAGAGTGTAAACTTATCTCTGATTCTAACTTAAGTAAATCCTTACTGCATGGAGGTAAAATACTTTCGGTTTCATATTTGCTCAAGAGGTTTGAAACTCGCTTGTTTGCTATAGCTAAGCTCATTGACTCTGGTAGTTCGGTAAAAGCACTCACCGCTTCAACTCGCAAATGGAAATCAAAAGGCCTTTGTGGTTTTAAGGCATAGACCGATTCAAACACACTACTCGGAATGCCATCGTCCTTATACCAAGACCTAAACCTATCTAGGAAAAACTGAAAGACTAATTCTTTCGTCTCGGGCAATAGCTCGTATTGATTTTGGGCGGATATGGCATCGTCAATAAGTTCAGCAATATTTAGATCAAGTCGCTTTTCCACGACAATCCTAAGTATGCCTATCGCAGATCGACGTAATCCAAACGGATCCTTGGATCCGGTTGGGGGCTGATTGATACCAAACAAAGAAACAATGGTATCTAACTTATCGGCTATTGCGACCACACTACCTACCTGGCTTGCCGGTAAATTGTCACCTGAAAATCGAGGAAGATAATGCTCTTGTATCGCAACGGATATTTCTTCAGATTCGCCGTCATGTTTTGCGTAATGACTACCTATTATCCCTTGAAGATCGGAAAATTCTCTAACCATATCAGTAAGTAAATCACATTTAGAAAGTAAAGATGCTCGCTCACAATTGGTTTCGCTAATGGACAAACTTCTCGCAATGGATTTACTAATGTTAGCGACTCTCTCAACCTTGCCATGGATGCTGCCCAGTTTATTTTGAAAAATTAATTTTTTAAGGCCTTCAAGTCTGGACTCAAGGGTTACTTGTTTGTCCGTCTCAAAAAAGAATTTTGCGTCTGCTAACCTAGGCCTTATAACTCTCTCATTGCCTTTGATTACTTGCAAAGGGTCTTTTGAGCGAATATTGCTGACAGTTATAAACTTGGGTAACAGATTACCCTTAGCGTCATTCATGTGAAAACATTTCTGGTGTGTTTTCATAGCAAGGATAAGTGCCTCTGGGGGTACTTTTAAAAACTCTGAATCAAATTCTCCTGTTAATGCCATAGGATACTCAACTAAACTCGTTACCTCGTCTAATAGCTCCTCGTCTATCACAGCAGTTGCGTTTGCCAATGAACCTTGCTCAACAACTTCAGCACGAATGAGATCCTTACGTTTTTCGAAATTCGGTATTATATGACCTACTTCGCTGAGCAACTTTTCGTATTGAGTTGGTTCGTCAATTACAATTTCTATGTTGCTATGGAATCTATGTCCCCTCGTCAGATTCGAGGAAGACACACCAAAAGCTTTAAATTTTAACTGCTCCTTGCCAAATAATAGAAGAATCCAGTGAAGAGGCCTTACGAACTCTTCTCTGGAGCTACCCCAGCGCATTCTTTTTGGTGTTGGCAGCTTTTTTAAGACGGATCCTATGAGTTCTGGGATTAGAGCGCTCGTCTCTTTTCCCTTTTCCAAAGCTTCGTAAGACAGTTTTTTGACACCATTCTTCGTTATTGTTTCCAGTTCTTCTAATTCAACACTACAAGATTTTGCAAAGCCTAATGCGGCTGGTGTTGCCTTTCCATTTCCATCATAAGCTGCAGAAATCGCTGGGCCAACCCTCTGCAATTTCACATCACTTTGGCTCTCAGCAACTTGCTTTATTATTACTGCTAATCTTCTCGGTGTCGCAAATCTTTGTGTTTCATTGAAAGCGATATTCTGTGATGCAAGCGCGTCACTAATCAAATCTTCAAAAGCTTTCGAAAGTGAATTTAATGATTTAGGTGGAAGCTCTTCAGTTCCAATTTCAATTAGGAGATCACGAGTTGCCATAGTTAACGATCTAAGTATTCCTTGCGTAATTCGTCAGAAGCCAAGGGGAAGCCTAAAGATTTTCTGCTCTCTAAATATGTCTGAGCCACTAATCTTGCTAATGTCCGCACGCGTAGAATAAACCTTTGTCTCTCAGTTACCGACACTGCTTTTCTGGCATCCAACAAGTTAAAATAATGAGATGCTTTAAGGACCTGCTCATAAGCGGGTAGCGGCAGATTCTTCTCTATTAGTATATTGCATTGCACCTCGCAATCCTCAAAATACGAAAACAACAAATCAACACTGGCACATTCAAAGTTGAACTCTGACATTTCTACTTCATTCTGTTTAAATACATCGCCGTACGTAATCGGCCCATCAGCCCCCTCGGTCCAAACAATGTCATAAATGCTTTCGACTCCTTGAATATACATGGCTAGCCTTTCGATACCGTAGGTAATTTCACCACTTACTGGGTGGCATTCAAGTCCTCCAACCTGCTGGAAATAAGTAAATTGAGTTACTTCCATTCCATTCAGCCAGACCTCCCAACCAAGTCCCCATGCACCTAATGTAGGAGATTCCCAATTATCTTCAACAAATCGAATATCATGGGTTGAGGTGTCAAATCCTAAATTTTTCAGGGAATCTAGATAGATCTCCTGAATACCATCTGGAGAAGGCTTTAGTAAAACTTGAAATTGATAGTAGTGCTGCAATCGATTGGGGTTTTCACCATAACGGCCATCTGTTGGGCGCCTGCAAGGCTGAACATAGGCTGCATTCCAACTTTCTGGCCCGATAGCTCGCAAAAAAGTAGCTGGATGAAACGTACCAGCACCGACCTCCAGATCAAGTGGCTGAAGGACTACGCACCCCTTTTCCGCCCAAAAGTGTTGCAGGGACAAAATTAGCCCTTGAAATGTATTTAAATTAAATTTTTGGATCACGTTTCTATGGATAGACTGATTTATTGATAACACGAGATTATCCTCGATTATCTGTTGGTTATCTATAGTTCGCGTTGGCGCCTTTACTTTATATTAATTACTTATTTAGCTTAATGAGTTTAAAATACACAAGGTATTAAATCTGAGCTGCTTCCTATTAGAACACTACAATACATTTTGCTAAGAGCTTTTCTCCAAATCGGAGCTTGGTTACCCCTTTCTGTTTTACAATTACTCGCTAAATTCTGGGGATTGTGCCTTTATCGTTTTCCCACAAGAGCAAAATTAGTTACTCAGAAGAATTTGGCCACCTGTTTTAGTGCGAAGAGTTCAGCTGAGATTGAGAAAATGACTCACGCAAGTTTAACTAATACGGCTTGTACTATTTTAGAAATGGGCAAATCCTGGATCCCTCCTATGACAAAAAGCCTTGAATTAGTGACCGAGAGTGAGGGAGAGGAAAATTTCTTTGCTGCCACAGCATCAGAACATGGGGTTATTTTGCTTGCTCCCCATATAGGGAATTGGGAAATATTCGCATTCTATCTGTGTGAAAAGTTGAAATCGACTTGGCTTTACCAACCCCCTGAATTTAATTTGATGGACCAGTTCATTACAAAAACCCGGTCGAGAGCTGGCATTGAAATGGCGCCCACTCATCGAATTGGAGTTTCTAAGGTTTTTGCTGCCCTTAGGCGAGGGGAAGTAGTTGGAATACTTCCAGATCAGATGCCTCCAGCTGAAGGGGGACGATTTGCCCCTTTTTTTGGAGAACCTGCATTCACGATGTCTCTGCCTAGTAAGCTAATTCAAAAAACTAAGGCGAAGGTTTTCTGCGGGTTTGCCCAGCGGTTACCTAACGCGCGAGGTTACAAAATTATCGTCGAGGAAGCGATTAGTGACATTTATAGTGAAGACCTTGACGAATCTATCATGGCTCTGAATAGGACTATTGAAAAAACCATAATGAAGTCGATAGAACAATACTCTTGGGAATATAAGCGTTTTCGCCGCAGACCAGATGGGTCAAGATTTTACCAATGACATAATTCCATCTTATCGCCGCCAAAACATGGGCGTAAATAAAACCAATAGAGTAAAGACCTCTAATCGCCCTAAAAGCATTGCAACACATAAGATCCACTTTGCTTGGGTTGGTATGGATTCGTAAGTTGCCGATACGTCTGCTAGGCCAGGGCCTAAATTATTTATACACGCCCCCACTGCGCTGAATGCGGTTATTATATCTAATCCAGTTGCGACTAGCGCAAGTATCATGACCAGGAATGCCATCACGTATACAGCGAAAAATCCCCAAACTGACTCAATTACTCTATCTGCCACAGGATTTCTACCAAGTTTCACGGGGATAACTGCCTTGGGGTGAATTAAACGCTGCACTTCCCTGAAGCCTTGTTTGAAGATCAGCAATATTCGTATCACCTTCATTCCCCCACCAGTTGATCCTGCGCACGCACCAATAATGGCGGCGTATAAAAGTAGGTATGGTAAAAAAAGCGGCCAAGCATTGAAGTCAGCAGTTGTAAAACCGGTTGTTGTTGCAAAAGAAACAACCTGGAATACGCCTTTAACTAAAACTTGAAAAAAACTTGAGTAAACCTCTGAGAAATAGAGAGTCAAAATAGTGACAACTGACACACTAATTAATATAAATGAGTAAAAGAGAAACTCTGGATCTCGTAAATAATGCTTGATCGATCTAGTTTGCCACGCGGTAAAATGCATCGCAAAATTAACGCCAGCAATAAACATGAAAATGACAGCTACACTTTCAATCGCGGAACTTTCAAAGTAAGCAATACTTTGGTCATGTGTTGAGAAGCCACCTATTGCAATGGTCGTAAAACTATGACTCACGGCGTCAAAAAGATCCATACCCGCAAACCCATAAGATATTGCGCATACAACGGTCAAGGCCAAGTAAATGTACCAAAGTGCCTTTGCCGTCTCAGCTAATCTGGGTAGCAGTTTGTTGTCTTTAATAGGCCCCGGGCTCTCAGCGCGATAGAGCTGCATCCCGCCTATTCCGAGCATTGGTAATAGAGAAATCGCCAATACGATGATGCCCATGCCCCCTAACCATTGTAGTTGCTGGCGATAAAAAAGAAGAGATTTTGGCAAATCGTCTAATCCGGAGATTACAGTTGCTCCCGTTGTTGTTAAGCCTGACAGAGACTCAAATATTGCGTCTGTGACTGATAAATTTAGCTCCGAAGAGAATACAAAAGGCAGGCAACCAGCAACGCCGAGCACCGTCCAGAATAAAGTAACAATTAAAAATCCATCTCGCGTTCCCAGTTCTCGGCCAGTCTTGTTTATTGCGGAAATGAAAAGCAATCCTCCAATGCTAAAAATGATAGCGGTGGAACTCAAGAAAGGAAATAACATTCCATCTTTATAAACCACGGATACAAATATTGGGAGAAGGTTTGCCAAAATGCTAAAGAGCATTAAGAGTGCGCCTAAAATTTTTAGAATAATGGATGCGTGCATTTTCGTTAAAAAAAGCTAAAACCAACTTGGAACAATCGTTCAACCTGTGGAATCATTTTACGATCTACTAAAAATAAAATAACATGATCGTCTGTTTCAACAACCGTATCATCGTGAGCAATGAGTACTTCGTTATTTCTTACAATCGCTCCGATCTTCGCCCCCTCTGGAAGTTCTATTTCATCGATGGTCCTTCCTATAACCTTGGACGAACTCGAGTCACCATGAGCTATAGCTTCCATAGCTTCAGCTGCTCCTCTTCGAAGAGAGTGAACTTTTACGACATCCCCTCTCCGTACGTGGGTTAAAAGACTACCAATCGTAGCTTGTTGCGGAGAGATGGCGATATCTATTTGCCCGCCTTGAACTAGATCAACATATGCTGGGTTATTGATAATTGTCATAACTTTCTTAGCGCCAAGTCTCTTAGCTAGGAGAGAGGACATTATATTTGCCTCATCATCATTCGTCAGAGCCAAAAACACATCGGTATCTTCGATGTTTTCCTCTATGAGTAACTCTTGGCTGGACGCCTCACCATTAAGAACGATAGCACTGTTTAAACTCTCCGATAGGTATTTACACCTCTTCTCGCTATGTTCGATGATTTTTACTTGATATCGTTCTTCAATGGATTCTGCCAAACGTAAGCCTATGTTACCGCCGCCAGCAATAATGAGTCTTTTGTACGGCTTGTCGAGTTTTCTTAGCTCGCCAATGCAGCTTCTAATATGTTCCTTGGCAGCAACAAAAAACACCTCATCATCTGCTTCAATGACTGTTGTGCCTTCTGGCATGATAGGACGGTCCTTTCTAAATATCGCGGCAACTCTTGTGTCTATATTAGGCATATGCTCCCTAAGTAGCCTAATTTCATGACCAACCAAGGGGCCTCCATAAAATGCCTTTACAGCAACTAGTTGAGCACCTCCCTCGGCAAAATCTAAAACCTGAAGTGAGCCTGGCAGGTCGATGAGCTTTTCCATATAGTTGGACACGATATGCTCTGGGCT
Source organism: uncultured Pseudohongiella sp. (assembly GCA_902591495.1). GTDB lineage: Bacteria > Pseudomonadota > Gammaproteobacteria > Pseudomonadales > Pseudohongiellaceae > UBA9145. The sequence goes on along the minus strand of CACJAW010000003.1, from coordinate 26,909 downwards.
TATGACGTCATCGACTGCCACACCGTGTTTGCCAAACAATTCTTTACTGATAAGGTAGTCTGAAGATCTAATGCTGCAAATCTTTTTGGGGGTTTGAAACATTGAGTGTGCCACCCTGCAAGCAACCATGTTGACTTCATCATTGTCAGTAATGGCGATCATCATGTCTGCGTCTTCGCCTCCCGCGCGCCTTAAAACTTCTGGATGAGAGGCGTGTCCTACAACTGTTCCAATATCGATACGGTCTTTTAGTTCGCGAAGCTTGGTGGCGTCAGAGTCGACGACAGTTATATCGTTCGCCTCACTGGTTAAAGTTTCAGCAAGTGTGCAGCCGATTTGATTTGCGCCCAATATAATAATGTTCATCGTAAGAGTGCTCGGTACTTCAATAAAAGCGCTGAGTTAAGATTTACTAAGTAGAGAATAAAAAAAACCGTCGTGATCTTCTTTATCGCCGGTCAGTAGCTGTCTACCATAATCACATTCTACTCCCCAATCGGCCGTGATGCCTTCATATTTAGCGTTATCAGTTCTTTTTAAGAAGTTCTTTATTTGAGAGTCGTTTTCACGAGGTAAGATTGAACAAGTCGTATAAAGTAATAGCCCATCAGGTCTCAAACATTGCCAGAGGGAATCCAGCATCATTGCTTGTATCTTTGTAAGTGCTTGAATGTCCTCTTCTCTTCGAAGGATCTTTATGTCTGGGTGACGCCTAATCACACCAGAACCGGAGCAAGGGGCATCTAAAAGTATTCTATCGAAAAGGCGTCCGTCCCACCATTTGGTGGGTTTCGTTGCGTCCCCTCTAATTAATGATGCCTTTAAGCCGCAACGAAGCAGGTTTTCACGAGTTTTTTGCAGCCTCGATTCAGATTCATCCAGGGCAACCACCTCTGTTAGCAAACGCTCACTTTCAATAATAGCGCAAGTTTTTCCCCCAGGGGCAGAGCAGGCGTCAAGAACCCTTACTTTTGGCTTCAAATTAAGCAACTCTGGCACTAATTGAGATGATTCATCTTGTATGCTCACCCAACCATCGTAAAATCCCGGGATTTTTTCCACAGGCAAAGGTTTTTCTAGGTAGATGGCAGTTTTAGCTAATTTGCCGCGGTCAGCTTCAATACGATGCTCAGAAAATAGTGAAATGATCTCCTCTGGAGATTTCTTTGAAATGTTTACCCTCAGAGTTAAGGGAGGCCTTTGATTGCTTCCTTTAAGGATACTCTGCGATTTTGACTTCCATGCGACATTGACTTCATTTAACAGCCAGGTAGGGCAGGAGTACCTGATGTCTAGCGTGCTTCGCTCGAGCTCTTCGGTCAGTTTCCGTTGGTTACGCTGATACTTCCGAAGAACTGCATTTATCAAAGGTTTTGCCCATGGTTTATTAAGTGCTGTTGAGGCAGCTACGGTTTCATTGACCACAGCATGATCTGCAATGTTAAGCTCTTTCAGCTGATAAAGACCGATTAAGATCAAACTCTTCACGTCCTGATCTTTTTCTTTAATAGGTTTTGCTACTAATTTGTGGAGAAGAAATTCGAGTGACAGATACCATCTGCAAGTTCCAAAACAAATTTCTTGCAGAAGAGAAATTTCTGGATGATTCGAAAAATCTGTTAGTTGAGTCGATAGAGAGCCTCGCTGCCTAGTTAAATTGGTGATTATCTGTGCCGCAATTGCTCTAACATTTTTCATTGAGAATAGATTTCGGCGCTGAATATTTTTCCAGGTGTGAATAAGTCCGGTTTGGCATTTTTTAACTCTTTAACTGCCAATGCTTTTTTCCCGGGCATTTGAACGAGTGAGATTTTTAAACGCCCCTTACCGCATGCGACCGTGAATGAGTCTTTAGCTAGCTCTAATATTTCTCCAGGGCGTCTGATCCTTTGTTCATACTCTTCCTTAGCATCTCCAGATAGGATCCTAATTCTCATCTCTTCTAAAAAAGTATACGCCGGCATCCTCCCTATACCTGCTCGAATTTGCCGACTTATGAAAACAGCATCGTGATTCCAATTTATAAGAGAATCTTCTTTGGTTAATTTTTCAGCATAACAGCTTTGCAGTTCATCTTGCCTTTGTGAAGATGCCAAAAAAGATTCAAGGTTATCTAGCACCTTGATCAAGCCTTTTCTTCCAGCGAGCCCAAGGTTATTTTCCAAATCTTCCCTCGTATCCTTAGGTGCGATTTTGACCTCTGATTTTAACAACATATTGCCTGTATCTAATCCTTCGTCCATTTCCATTATAGTTATACCTGACATACTGTCGCCGGCCAGAATTGCCCGCTCTATGGGCGCCGCCCCTCGCCACCTTGGTAGTAGTGAGGCATGTACGTTGATGCAGCCGTATTTAGGAATATCTAGTATTTCCTTTGGAAGTATAAGCCCGTATGCCACTACCACGATTAAATCTGGGACATAAGAGGCAAGTTTTTCTTGTTCTTCTTTGGAACGAAGAGATATTGGTTGACAGAGCCGTATATCATTTTTCTCGGCAAGCTGTTTCACCGGAGAACTGACTAGTTTCCGTCCACGACCTGATGGTCTATCTGGCTGTGTATAAACTGCTAGGATTTGATGCTGGCTTTCTATGATTGATTCAAGATGAGAGGCTGCAATTTTTGGAGTGCCAGCAAATATAAGACGTAAAGTAGCCATGTCACATATTTTAATTAAGAGGAAGATTTGTGATCTTTCTGTAGTTTGTCTCGAATTCGATTCCGTTTGAGAGAACTCAGGTAATCGACAAAAAGTTTTCCGTCTAAGTGATCAATTTCGTGTTGAATACAAACCGATAGTATACCTTCGGCTTCAATTGAAAATTTTTCGCCCACGCGATTCTGGGCCTCGACTTTTATTTTCTTGGGACGAGATATTGTTTCATAAAACCCGGGAACTGAGAGGCAACCTTCATCGTATTCAGATAAGTCAGATTCGATTATCTCAATAATAGGATTGACAAATACTTGTGGATTATCTTTTTCCTCGGAGGTGTCCAATACTAAAAGCCTTTTGTGAATATCGACTTGAGTAGCTGCCAAGCCTATACCATTCGCCTCGTACATAGTCTCGAACATATCATCTACAAGACGCCCCAACTTAGCATCAAAAGCTGTGACCGGCTCAGCTATTTTGCGTAAATTAGGATGTGGGAATTCAATTATTTCTAATATTGCCATCTTAAGCCAAGTCTCGGTTAACACACTCTTAAACGACTTTTCAATTGTACAGTATCGAAATAGAAACTTCGAAAGGGAAATAAGTTTGATTATTAGATTTTCTGTTAATTTGCCTGTGTTTTGTACTTGAAAGAATATGGTGTGTAAGGTAATTTTCCGGTTTGTTTTTTAGCTGGAAATATTTGTTATGAGTAAACCTTTCGTAGCCATATTAATGGGTTCTGAGTCTGATCTTTCAATTATGCAAGCTGGTGCAGATATCTTGAAACAATTGGAAATCGATTATGAGATAAAAATTACTTCTGCTCACCGTACTCCGACAGTGACTCAGCAATACATAAGTGATGCTGAGGCAAGAGGTTGTCAGGTATTCATAGCAGGGGCAGGCTTAGCCGCTCACTTGGCTGGTGCTACTGCAGCGCACACTACCAAACCAGTGATCGGTGTGCCAATTGATGCAGGTCCTTTGCAAGGTCTGGACTCTTTGTTGTCAACAGTGCAGATGCCAGGAGGAATTCCTGTTGCAACTGTTGCAATAGGTAAGGCTGGCGCAAAAAATGCCGCTTATTTAGCTGCTCAGATTCTATCGCTTGCTGACGAGGCGCTATCAGAGCGGGTGAAACAGGAGCGTGCGGCAAATTCTGAGAAAGTTCAGGCGCAAGACGCTGCTTTGCAATCTTCGCTTTAAGTCGCGCTGATAAACTTTTCATGGGCACACTAGACGCCTTAGAAACTGCTTGTGCCTGTCTCAAATCCGGGAAGGTAATTTCCTATCCGACCGAGGCTGTATGGGGACTCGGCTGTGATCCATTCAACGAAATAGCCGTTAATCGACTACTTGCTTTAAAAGATAGAGAGGTTTCCAAAGGCTTAATTTTAGTAGCGGCAAACCTTGGCCAGATTTCTTCTTTAACCGAGCCGCTAAGTGAAGACCACAGAGCATTACTAAAAAGGTCTTGGCCGGGGCCCACTACTTGGTTGATACCAGATCAGTCTGATTTTTTCCCTTCTTGGATTAAAGGTCAACACGATTCGGTAGCAATCAGGGTAAGTGACCACAGCTTGGTAAGAGATCTCTGTTTGAAATTTGGAGGGCCGATAGTTTCGACTTCTGCAAACGTTGCAGGAGAACCTGAAATTAGGGAACGCGAAAAGATTGAAGATGTGTTTGGTGATAGTATCGATTATGTTGTAGACGGAGAACTCGGTGATAAGCATTCCACGTCAGAGATAAGGGATATCATTACGGGTAAAAGGTTGCGTTAAATATAAAGGCAGGCATTAACATATTGCAAAAAATCGACCCCAGCAAATTCAAAGATTTTCTTCTCCAACTACAGACTGATATTTGTGATCATCTTCAGCAGATAGACCCTGTTGGGAAATTCAAATCCGATAACTGGGATCGTTCAGCCGGTGGGTCCGGGCTTTCGCGAGTAATTAGCGGTGATGGGATTTTTGAAAAAGGAGGAGTTAATTTTTCTCACGTTTATGGTAAGGCAATGCCCGCTTCAGCTTCTGCTCAAAGACCAGATTTGGCAGGAAAGGCATTCGAAGCTATGGGATTATCGCTGGTGATTCACCCAAAAAATCCTTTTATTCCGACTTCTCATGCTAACTTTCGCTTATTCCTTGCACAAAATGATGAAGAGGAAAGTGTTTGGTGGTTTGGTGGGGGTTACGATTTAACTCCCTACTACGGATTTGATGAGGACTGCATTCACTGGCACCAGACAGCAAAGTCGGCATGTGAAGGATTTGGCAAGCAGTACTATCCTAATTTTAAAAGACAATGCGATGAATACTTTCAAATAAAACACAGGAAGGAACCAAGAGGTATAGGGGGTTTATTTTTTGATGATTTCAATGAATTTGGGTTCGAAGAATCTCAAAATTTTGTCGAGGTTCTCGCGAAAAGTTATCTCAAAGCCTATCTCCCCATTGTCAATAGAAGAAAGAATACAGAATACACGGTCGAACAAAAAGAATTTCAAGAGTATCGACGAGGCCGTTATGCAGAATTTAATCTGGTTTATGATAGAGGTACAGTGTTTGGTCTACAGTCAGGCGTAGGTAGAATTGAATCAATTTTAATGTCACTGCCTCCAAAGGTAAGATGGACCTACGACTGGAATCCAGTGCCAGGCAGCGAGGAAGAAAAACTTTATACTCATTACCTGACTTCTCGCGACTGGGTTAAGTGAAACAATTAATTCTTTAATGAGGAACTCATGTCCTTATATGCAGTTATCGGCGATCCTATTTCCCACAGTAAATCTCCTTTGATCCACTCTGATTTTGCTGCTGAGACTGGAGAGGACATTAAATATGTTGCTCACAAAGTGAGTTCAGAAAACTTTGATGATTTTGTAAACGAATTTTTTGAGAAGGGTGGATCTGGTTTAAATGTCACCTTGCCCCATAAACAAAGGGCATGCAAAATTGCCAAACATCTTGACTCCGTTTCCAAGAGTGCAGAGGCAGCTAATACGCTTTATTTAAATGGTGACGGGGAGATTTGCGCAGCAAACACTGACGGTCCCGGCCTTATCGCAGATATTAAATTAAATAAAAACACTCAGATTAAGGGAAAAGACCTTCTATTGCTTGGTGCAGGAGGAGCAATCCGCGGTGCTCTAATTTCACTTATTGATGAAGAGCCTGCGTCAATTACTATTGCGAACCGCACAGTTTCTAAAGCGGAAGCTTTAAGGCAGAAATTTGATAAAGTTTTAAAAATAAATGCCTGCTCATATCAAAATTTAGAAGGTGACTTTGATCTCATCATTAACGGCACATCAACAGGCCTTATCGATGATGTTCCAGCGTTAAGAGCGTCCAATCTTAGGAAAGGCTCATTCTGTTATGACATGTATTATTCAAGTGGTGACACTGCGTTCGTTTGTTGGGCAAAAGCTAACGGTGCAGCTCATGTTTTTGACGGGCTTGGGATGTTGGTAGAGCAAGCCGCGGAATCTTTCTTTTTATGGCGAGGAGTGAGACCGAATACGGAGGAAATTATTAAAAAACTGGCGGGTTAGTCCATATTGTTTTTCGCTAAAAATAAAAAAGGGCACTTTAATTGAGCGCCCTTTTTTTATCTAAATAAACTAAAAGCTAATGAACATCGCCTTGATGATCACCGCTTCCGTGTTCACCACCTTCACCATGAAGGTCGGAAGGGCTTAGTGCAACAGCATTTCGGTCATGCCCCATATAGTTGAAGCGGGCTTCCTCAGCATACTTTCCCTCGACAGTCATCAGCCCAATCAAAACTAGTAAAACGCTGGGTGGGCCGAGTATGGTGAGAACCAGAGCTAACCGCTCCCAAACTACGTGCATAAAAATAGCCACAATGAATCCGGCTTTTAGAAACATAAATAAAATTACCAGAGCCCATCTCATACCGCCCTGCACATTAAAATAGTCTACGGCATAAGAGAAACCACTAAGTACAAAGAGGAGTATCCAGATCTTATAATAAATGCCCAGCGGATGCTGTTGTCCTTCAGCAGAACTCATTAGTAATTACCTCTAAAGTAGATAGAAAAATGCAAATATGAATACCCACACCAAGTCAACGAAGTGCCAGTATAAACCGGCAATTTCAATTATTTCAAAACCCTTGTTGTCGTAGTATCCGCGTTTAACTCTGAAGGCGACCCAGAGTAAGTAAATTACACCGCCGGTTACATGAAGCCCATGAAAACCAGTCACCATAAAAAATATAGATCCAAATTGAGGGGCTCCGAATGGATTACCCCATGGCCTAACACCCTCATCTAGGATTAACTTAGACCACTCGAACATCTGCATACCAACAAACGAAGCACCAAAGGCTGCCGTTATGCAGATTAGCCAGAATGCCTTTACTTTATCTTTCCGATACCCCATGTTAACCGCAAGCGCCATCGTTCCAGAGCTCGTGATCAGTATGAACGTCATGATAGCTATCAGGATAAGCGGTATCGGGGCACCACCGAAAGAAAGGGCAAAGATTTCGCTTTGTGGGGGCCAGGGTGCTGTGGTTGTTAATCTAACATTTAAGTAGCCCACCAAAAAACAAGAAAAAATAAACGTGTCACTCACGAGGAAAATCCACATCATGGCCTTTCCCCACGGCACTTGATAAGCCTGCCTGTCAGCTGACCAGTCGTCTACTAATCCCGTCATTCCTTCAGGACTGTCATTCATTGCTTCTGCTTCGCTCATTAATATTTCCTGTTATTCTTCTATGTATTCGATAAAAGCGCAAAAAGCACTAGCCACACAATCAGCAAGAAATGCCAGTAAAGCGTGCATAGTTCTATGCTGAGTTTAATATCTTTTGGTTCTGCCCCCGAGAGCAATCTGATCGAACTTTTACTCCAAACCCAAAGTCCTCCAAGCAAATGTATTGCATGCAAACCGGTCATAAGATAATAAAAAGAGTTTGCAGGATTCGAAGTTAAGAAGTAACCAGCGTTCTGTAGGTTATCCCATGTGATGAGCTGCCCGACAATGAACAATATTGCAAAAGCTCCGGCGCCAAAAAAGGCAATTCGGATGTTTTTTTCCTGATCGTTTTTCGTAATGTTTCTAGCCCACTGAAACAATACACTGCTCAATACTAGCAAAGCGGTATTGAACCATAGTTGGGTAGGTTCAGATAATGGGCGCCAGTCTGGCAACTCCATTCGTAAAATATATCCAACGGTGAACAGCGAGAAGACAACGGATGCGACCACGAGGAAAATGGACAATGCCACTTTCTCGTTCGGAGACTCGAAGGCACCTTCCGGCTCAAGTCCACCGATTACTCCTTTTCGCTCCCAGGGCTTAGCTGTGACGTTCTTAAATAAACTCATTAGCTAACCGACTACGCCTCCTTGTCCATACCATCATCGTTCATGGTGGGTCCTTCTTCCTCTGGAGTGTTCTGAGGAATAAAGTCTTGTTCTGCGCCCGGCACACTGTAGTCATAAGCCCAGCGGTATACTGTTGGCAGAGAATCGCCCCAATTTCCATGAACTGGCGGTGTATCTGGTGTTTGCCATTCGAGCGAGGCAGCTCCCCATGGGTTAGGATCGGCTTTAGGTCCGTTACGTAGGCTCCAAAAGACATTTATGAAGAATAACAACTGAGATGCTCCGACAAATAGCGCAGCTATTGTGATTGTTGTATTCAAGTCCTGTGCAGAAGCTGGAATGAAGTCGGTAGTACCTAATGCATAATAGCGTCGCGGCACGCCTAAGAATCCCAGATAGTGCATGGGTAAGTAAATAGCATAGGTTCCTAGGAAAGTGCACCAAAAATGGAGTTTGGCCATGCCTTCATGGAACATGCGCCCAGTTATTTTAGGATACCAGTGATAAATTGCGGCGAAGACCACAAGCACTGGAGAGACTCCCATCACCATATGGAAATGAGCCACAACAAAGTAGGAATCGGAAAGTGGTAAGTCGATTACTACATTTCCCAAAAACAGCCCGGTTATTCCGCCATGGATAAAGGTGAAAATAAAACCTATCGCGAAATACATTGGCGCATTCAGTCGAATATCACCTTCCCAGAGAGTTAGGATCCAGTTATACACTTTCAGAGCGGTTGGCACTGCAATTATTAGAGTTGTTGTCGCAAAAAAGAAACCAAAATAGGGGTGCATCCCACTTACATACATATGATGAGCCCATACAATAAAGCTCAATCCGCCTATTGCAATTATTGCCCATACCATCATGCGGTAACCAAAAATATTTTTTCGGGCATGGACGCTCAGTACATCGGATACCAGACCGAAGGCAGGAAGCGCAACTATATAGACCTCAGGATGGCCAAAAAACCAAAATAAGTGCTGGAAAAGAATGGGGGATCCGCCGTTATGATCGAGAGGGGAACCGGACTCGATAATGGCTGGCATAAAAAAGCTTGTTCCCAGCAAGATATCAAAAAGCATCATAATTGCGGATACTAGAAGTGCTGGAAACGCGAATAGGGCTAATAGTGTGGCAACGAAAATGCCCCACACCGTTAATGGTAGTCTCATCATAGTCAGACCGCGGCAGCGATACTGTAAGACAGTAACCACATAGTTTAACCCACCCATCGTCGCTGCTACGATGAATACCGCAAGTGAGACAAGCATCAAAACAATGCCCATATCATGACCGGGCGTTCCGGCTAAATTTGTCTGGGGCGGGTAAAGTGTCCAACCTCCCCCTGTCGGACCACCGCTTACAAAAAAACTAGCCATGAGAATAATAACGGAGAGTAGGAAAACCCAAACAGACAGCATATTTAGGAATGGAAAGACCATATCCCGAGCTCCGCACATTAGCGGGATCATATAGTTACCGAAGCCCCCAAGGAACAGCGCTGTTAGGAGATATACGACCATAATCATGCCGTGCATAGTTACGGCCTGATAGTAGAAATTTGGATCGATAAACGATGCTGTATCTGGAAATCCAAGCTGCATCCGAAAAAGTAGTGAAAGTACTAGACCCACGATACCTGTGAATACAGCAAGGCCTCCATACTGTATGGCGATGACTTTATGATCTTGACTCCACACATACTTCTCCACGAAACTGTGTGGGTGGTGCATCTCCATTTCATGATCTTGATCCGCTAATGGTACGTACGCCATTATTTCCTCCTAAACTCGTTTTTCAAACGTTATTACATGACCACAAAGAAACAAATCTTTAAAGCCATTCACGATTCTATCTTAATGTATTGATGTAGGCCGCTACGTCGTTAATTTCCTCTAGGTCAGACATGGCGGTAGCCATCGAGACCATCTGCTCTCCGTAAACATCAGCGGGGTGCAATCCTCTTATTCCGGCCATGAAATTGCTAATTTGCGTTACGAAGTACCAATCGCTCATTCCAGCGAGCGCCGGAGCATCTGTGTACCAAGTACCAGCGCCATTATCTAGGTGGCAAGCAGCACAGTTGCGGTCGTAAATGTCTGCGCCATTGGCAATATCTCCGGCTATTGTCTGTGCGCTCGGCTCGTCCGGGAATGTGTTAATGTAAGCGGACACGTTTCGAATCGCCTCATCATCCACAAGAGTCATCGCCATGGGCACCATGGCAGCACCGTTTGTATCACCGTCACCACCTCGTGCGCCTTCCTTAAAATGTTTCAATTGCCTTTCCAAATACCAAGCTTGCTGGCCGGCTATCTTTGGAGAGTTTAATTGCGGGTTGCCTTCGCCCTGCGCTCCATGACAGGTGGCGCAAATTGCATAGGCGGCTTGTCCTGCGGCTAAGTCTGGTTCGGGGATGTTTTGAGTTTCTGCAAATGTGGGTTGTGCGGCTATCCAGGCATCGTAGTCTTCTTGAGATTGGACAGTAACTGATCCGCGCATAATGTAGTGGCCTATCCCGCAAAGTTCTTCACATAATAGGTCATAAGTCCCTTCCCTTGTTGGATCAAACCACAGGTACGAAACCATTCCGGGAACTAGGTCCATTTTTACTCTAAATTGCGGCACTGTGTAGTTATGAAGTACGTCATGAGAGCGCAGCAATGCTTGAACGGGCTGATTTACGGCTAAACGCATGTTCGGATCATTAACCACCACGTCGTCTTGCCCATATGGATCTTGTGGATTAATGCCAAACGGGTTTTGCTCGGTAACGTTCGAGACATCAGCAGCACCCAGTTGCCCGTCTGCGCCAGGATAGCGGAATTGCCATTGCCACTGCGATCCCAAAACTTCGTATTGCAATGCTTCTTCGGGGACAGTAACAAAATTCGCCCAAACGAAAAGCCCAGGGGCTAGCATCGCAACCACACCTATTGTAGTGATTACGGTTAAATTCATTTCTAACTTGTGATTTTCCGGCTCATATACCGCTTTGTGACCAGGCCTATGCCGATATTTATACACGCACCAAGCCATGAAAAGATTCAGAATTATGAAGGCGGCACCGGTCACCCAGAAAGTAACATTGATCGTGAAATCAATAAGACCCCAATTTGTTGCAATTTCGGTGAAATACCAAGGGCCGTCGAAGGCCTGAGAGAAATGGAAAATTACTGTTCCTACCACTAGGAGAACAACCACGACCGCTAAAGCCATAATTCTAGTTTCCTTTTAAAAATTTGGAACACAAACCCTGTGGACTTTGCATAGAGAGTTCTCTCGCGTCCAGTAGAAGTGTGTTTTCAGTTTGCATCATTTAGTCTTAAAGGTTATGAAAGTTGACTCGTAATTGAGCTTTATAACTTAAGCATCATTACGGTATTTCAAACGCACCGGAATCCTATAGAAAAATCCCTTATATCGCAAGTAATTGTGGCATTTACAGCCTTTAAAACTGCAATTCTGACAGCCTTTTGTCAGGTGTAATCTGCGTGGACACTTTTAGTAAATTATTCCCGACTTACGTTCGGATGAACCGAGTCAAAAGCAATGGCGTTACTTGAGATTAATGAAGTTTCATGTTTGAATGCCCGCGCTTTAATTCGTGAAAAAAGCTGAGAGTCGCATAACGTGAAATTTGGCGAGATATTTCTATAATTGCGTAGATCAATTTACTTGTGACCGAACTAATACTTAACTTACGGGCCAGCTGGCGAGACTACTACGAGATGTGCAAGCCTCGGGTAGTGTTCCTAATGGTCTTGACCTCCGTTGTTGGAATGTTTTTGGCTGTTCCTGGAATGGTTCCGATAAGCACACTTGTATTGGGGAATCTTGGAATCGCATTAGTCGCAGCGGCAGGGGCGGTTTGTAATCACTTGATCGATCGCAATATAGACCTGAAGATGAAGCGGACTCACAACAGACCGCTACCCCAAGGTAGAGTTGGACTCAAACAAACCATTATCTTCGCGTCGGCTATCGGTCTCTCAGGCATGAGCATTTTGCTGTTGTGGATCAACCCTTTGTGTGCATGGTTAACGCTTGCATCTTTCGTTGGATATGCGTTCGTCTACACCGGATACCTTAAACACGCAACGCCTCAAAACATCGTAATAGGTGGGCTTGCCGGTGCGATGCCGCCTCTGCTTGGGTGGTCTGCAGTAACGGGGACCATTGACCCAGGTGCTGTGATCTTAGTCATCATCATATTTGCTTGGACGCCACCGCATTTTTGGGCTCTCGCTATACACCGGAAGGACGAGTATGAGAAAAGCGGTGTGCCCATGCTACCGGTCACTCATGGCGAACAGGTGACTAAACTGCACATCATCTTTTACACAGGATTTTTAATCGTAGTTAGTTCCATGCCCTATTTTATTGGTATGAGTGGGAGCTTCTACTTGGCTGCGGCTATGTTACTGGGTGCAGGCTTTCAATTCTTCTCTTGGTTGCTGCTAATGAAGCCTGGACCACGGACAGCAATGAATACGTTTCGTTATTCAATCGTGTATTTAGCGCTTTTGTTTGTGGCTCTATTGATGGACCACTACCTGGTTTAAACAGCTTTTATTTGTGAAATTTTCACCTTCAACAAAGCTGGCCTTCTTTTCTTTCGCAGGGGTCTATCTTGCACTTGCGATCATTCTTGGTTCTCTCTTTGTTTTGCGCTCTGAACAAAAGTTCATTACTCAGCTGGATGAGATTGGTACGACTTATTTCAGAGATTCCTTCGTGGTAAACGACTTTGAACTGCTAGATCAGTACTCAAACCGATTTACCTTGGAAAATATGAAGGGTCGGTGGAGCATCGTTTTTTTTGGCTTTACTTCCTGTCCAGACATCTGCCCTTTGACAATGGCAGAACTAGATAGGTTTGATTCACTTTGGCCGACGGAAGATTTAGGTCCCGCTCCACAAGTAATTATGACGACCGTAGATCCAGCTGTTGATGACTTTCGAGAAATGAAAAAGTACCTATCGAAATACAACCACAATTTCATTGGTTTAACAGGCAGACCTGAAGCGCTCACAAAATTTGCCAGGAATTTTTTCGTTGGTTTTGGTGACCGCTCTGTTGGTCCTGAAAACGAGACAGAGCGGTTACATGCTGGCCATAGCAAGTCGGGAGGCAGTCCAATTGACCACAGTAGTCATTTATCTGTGGTTGACCCGGAAGGCAAATTAGTTGCGGTGATGCGTCCTCCTCACAGATCAAGAGACCTTGTTAAAGTACTTGAGATTGTCATCGCGAATTAGCTGCAGACTAGCCATCTTCTGGTTAAGAAAATCATCAGCGTTATTAATATACTCACCCTTATGACAGTCGCTATACTTTGGTAAAGTTATTATTTCTTTGGGAGTATGTTGAGGTCGTGATCGACTTTGATGCCTTGTTGTAGTTTGCGAATAACTTAGAAATTTTTTTTAAATCATTTTGAAAACAAAATCTCTATTCCCCAGAATTGGAGGGAATCAAAATTAAAGAGCTCATATTAGTGGATGGATCTTCCTACTTGTTTAGGGCATTTCATGCACTGCCTCCCTTGATCAACAGTAAAGGTCAGTCAACAGGCGCCGTGAAGGGTGTTATTAATATGATTCGAGCGCTACTAAAGGATTGTTCTCACAGTAACGTGGCGATTGTATTCGATGCTAAAGGCAAAACTTTTCGAAACGATCTCTATGCTGATTACAAATCAAATCGTCCGCCTATGCCAGATGACTTACGTAGTCAAATTGAGCCAATTCACGAAATTATTTTAGCAATGGGACTTCCTCTGATTGTTGTAGAGGGGGTTGAGGCGGACGACGTAATCGGCACCCTCTCTCTTCAGGCATCAAAGGAAAAAATCAACACTCTAATCTCAACTGGGGATAAGGATTTAGCCCAGCTTGTTAACTCTAGAGTGACTCTGATGAACACTATGACAAATGAGACGCTTGATGAAGCGGGTGTTCTAAAAAAGTTTGGAGTGAAACCTGACCGAATTATTGATTACCTCGCGCTGATGGGTGATAAATCCGACAATATTCCTGGGGTACCCGGCGTGGGGCCCAAAACAGCAGTTAAATGGCTCGTCGAACATGACTCAATGGAAGGAATAATTGCGAATGCGTCGGCAATTGCTGGGAAGGTCGGTGAGCGGCTACGCGAAAACATCGAACAATTGAGGCTTTCCTACGAACTCGCGACTATAAAATTAGATGTAAATATGGATGTCTCGATTTCTGAACTATCTAAGAGGGAGGAAGACTATCAAAAACTATACGAGTTATTCTCTGAGTTGGAATTTAAAACTTGGATAAGCGAGTTAGAAGAAAGTTACGGCATTCCTGATTTAAACGACCGATCTGAGGATATGGCAAAGACACAAGGTCAGGTAGTTGCCACTGGGACTGATGCAATTTCTGTATCTGAGGTCAATTATTCGGTTGTTACAGATACTGAGCAGCTGAGCTCTTTAGTTCAAGAGCTAGATAAAAGTTCCCAGTTGTGTATAAACATTGAGGTGCAAGGCACTCACTTTCTTGATATGCAAATCATTGGAATTGGACTTAGTTCAGGTCCTGGTCATGCTAGCTACATACCAGTTGGTCACCTCTGCGAAGATAGCTCAAAGCAACTCGAGCTTAAGGTAGTTTTGGATAAGATAGCGCCGTTTATCGAAAATAAAGAGATTAATAAATGCGGCTACGACATGAAGTTTATTAGTCATGTGTTGCAGGCTAATGCGACCAAACTGTCGTCTGTAACGACCGATGTGTTGCTGGCCTCGTACGTTCTCAATTCAGTAGCAACCAAGCATGAGCTTAACGATATCGCCAAAAAATACCTAAACGTTACTCTGCCTGATTTTAGTGATCTTCTCGGAAAAGGACGTAATAAACTTACTCTAAGCGAACTACCCGTTACAGAACTTGCAGCTTTCGCGAACGAAAGGACTGATTATATCCACCGCCTATCTATCTTTTTAGAAAAGGAGCTCGCCGCAACTCAGGTATTGGACGGCGTTTACAAATATTTTGAACTGCCGCTAATTGGGGTTCTTAATAGGATGGAGCGAAACGGGATAAATTTGAATAGAGAGGTTCTAGAAAAACAAAGCGACGAATTAAAAATAAGCTTGGATAGCCTGCAGGAGCGTATTCACGAGATTGCTAAGGAGGAGTTCAATATCGCTTCCCCCAAACAATTACAATCGATACTTTATGATAAATTGAAATTGCCTATCCTCAAAAAAACTCCAAAGGGCCAACCCTCGACTGCAGAGCCGGTCTTGCAAGAGCTTGCCGATGAGTATGAGTTGCCAAGATTTATCTTGGATCATCGATCACTAAGCAAGCTAAAATCAACTTATACTGACAAATTACCGTTAGAGGTGAATAATTCGAGCGGAAGGATTCACTCCTCCTTCCAGCAGGCAGTGACAGCCACCGGAAGGTTGTCGTCAACAGACCCTAATCTACAAAACATCCCCATTAGAACGAAAGAAGGCAGAAGGGTCCGGCAAGCATTTGTCGCTACAGAGGGTTACAAGCTTTTAGCGGCCGATTACTCTCAGGTTGAGTTGCGAATAATGGCGCATTTATCACAAGACCAAGGCTTACTTTCAGCTTTTGAGAAAGAGCAAGATGTCCACAAAGCAACAGCGTCAGATGTCTTTGGAGTTCCACTCAGCGATGTAAAAAATGAACAGAGGCGCAGCGCAAAAGCAATCAATTTTGGTCTTATTTATGGTATGAGTGCTTTCGGTCTTGCAAAGCAGTTAGGGGTTAGTCGAGGCGAGGCCCAGAAATACGTTGATCGTTACTTTGAAAAGTACCCTGGAGTAAAAACCTATATGGAGGAGGCACAGGCTTTTGCTGATGAAAAGGGGTACGTTGAAACTATTTTTGGGAGGAGATTATATGTACCTAATATCCACTCGGGCAATACCGTGGTCCGAAAGGCTGCCCAGAGAGCAGCTATCAATGCGCCGATGCAAGGATCTGCCGCTGATATAATTAAACTCGCAATGATTGATATTGATCGGTGGCTACAAAGCAATGATCTTGACGCCTTTCTTTTGTTGCAAGTACACGATGAGTTAGTTTTTGAGGTAAAAGAGCAAGATGCGGATTTGCTTAGCGACGGTGTAAGATTCAGGATGATGAGTGCCGCTTCTATAGATGTCCCTTTAGTTGTCGACGTCGGCCTTGGAAGCAATTGGGAACAAGCGCACTGAGAGCGGCTAAGCGCTAGTAAGCCAAGTTGAAATAAGTTCTTTAGTTTCTTTTACTCCCGTAGATTTAAGTGAAGAAAACAGTTGTGCCGACACTTTGGGGAAAATTTCTGTTCTTTCGCGGACTTTAAGAAGTGTATTTTTCGCAGCACCCTTTTTGAGTTTATCGCACTTAGTTAAAAGTAAGTGCAGCGGTAACCTAGATTGCACTGCCCAGTCTACCATTACCAAGTCATGCTCTTTAAGAGGATGTCTTATATCAGTCAAGAGAATTAATCCGACTAAGGGCTTTCTTGCACTTAAGTATTTCTCCAGTTCATTTTGCCATTTTTGTTTAACTTTAAGTGGCACCTTAGCAAACCCATAGCCGGGAAGATCTACGAGATATTTGGCAGGTTCTATTGAAAAAAAATTGATTAGCTGGGTTCGTCCGGGTGTTTTACTGGTTCGTGCCAGCGAGGGCTGGGAACAGAGGCAATTAATTGCACTTGATTTGCCAGCATTCGATCGCCCCGCAAATGCTACTTCTGCAGAACTGTCTGCTGGGCATTCAGATAAGGTTGACGCACTTGTCGCGAATTGAGTCTGAATAAAATCCATATCAAATTTTTGCCGCGTTAATGCGAATTAAGCGGCATTAGAGTCATTTTTGAAAATAGTTTATAATAATACTCTCGTAAAAAATCCTGTTAAAGAACTTAAACGCTGGAAGATCTAAAAATTCCATACGAAACGTTTAACTTTTTAATCGATAGAGTTAGTGTATTTTTTGGGAATTATCATGAATAAGCTTTATGTTTCACTTTTAACTTCACTTTTCTTAGCGCTTGGAACATCTGTGCTTAATGCGCAGGGTGACCCAGCAGCAGGTCAGGCGAAATCAGCACTTTGCGCCACCTGCCATGGCGTGGATGGGAATAGTGATTTATCGGTAAACCCTAAAATCGCCGGTCAAAACTACAAATACATTGTTAAACAACTTCAAGATTACAAGTCTGGCGCTCGGGCAAATGCAACGATGTCTGCTATGGTTGCCGCTTTATCTGAGCAAGATATGATGGACATTGCCGCATGGTTTTCCTCACAAGAAGTTGCCCTGCTGGGAGCAAACCTTGAAACATTGGAATTAGGCGAGAGGATATATCGAGCGGGAGTAAAGGAACTATCAGTTGCCGCATGTGCAGCTTGTCATTCACCTACTGGCGGAGGCAATGGTCCAGCTGGCTTCCCATCTTTGAGTGGGCAACACCCGGAGTACACATTGATGCAGTTAAAGGCTTTTCGAGCTGGCGAGCGGCAAAATGATTCTAGCGCAATGATGCGCTCGGTTGTGGAAAGGCTTACAGATGCTGAACTTTCGGCGTTGGCAAACTACGTTTCTGGCCTTCACTGATTAATGTCTTGGGGTTAGGACATCAACTTTTGAGATGACATAAGAATTACGGGTGTGATAACTTCTGACCAACTTTTGGCTTATTTAGAACATAATGGAGTGCTGACGTGACCGAAAACCAGCTATCTAAAAAAATTTCACAAACTACTTTGCTTTTTGTTTTTTTGATTTATTGCGCATTTAGCCACGCCCAAATTGAGCGCTTTATCGCAGGTACCCATTATCAGGAAATCGCTAATCCGGTTAATACCAAGGATTCGTCAAAGGTAGAGGTTGTTGAGGCGTTCTGGTATGGCTGCTCACACTGTTTTCGATTTGAGCCTCTGATTGCCGATTGGGAGGAAAATAAACCTGATGATGTTGATTTTGTGAGGTTTCCAGCCCTTTGGAATGGCTTAATGAAGGTGCATGCGCAGGTCTACTATGCAGCAGAAGCCCTTGATTCAGTCAGTGTACTTCATGAGCACATTTTCAACGCGATCAACGTCGAGCGAAATATGCTCCAGAACGAGGATCAGATAGCCGAACTTTTCGCGCAGCACGGCATTAGCCAATCTGATTTTGATAGCGCCTTTAATTCTTTCTCGGTCAGAACTAAGGTAAATCAGGCTGAAAAGCGAATGAGTGATTATGGAATTCGCTCTACGCCAAACATGATTGTAAATGGCAAATACCTTGTCGCTACCGGTGAAAGTGTCAGGACGCAACAAGAAATGCTCGAAATCGTTGATTTTCTTGTAGAAAAAGAAAGGATTGCCATGGCTGGCTCAGGGGACTAAGTCGGCTGCTCCTCAAAACTTTTCATTAGAAATGCAATACTCATAAAAACGGCAGGGCTGGTCCTACAACTTCAACCATTTTTACCCTGCCTTTTAAATCCAAAACGGCATGCAAGAAACCCTCCCGATCAAGCATGCGTTAAACGCATAACGCGCATCCAAACTATTTCCCAGTGATATTCGTCTAAGTTGTTTAATTTTTAAAAATATCGGTCTCCATAAGACTACGTTTGGCGATCGATGTGAATTCTCAGATGGAATATTAGATACAATGGATAGCCTCCCCGTCCAAATTAGGGATTTAGTACCCAAACGTTTCCAGCCTAGGACCGTTAATCATGCTCAGAGGGAGTTGTTAAAACCCGTAGATGTCACCCTAGCAATATTTAATCGAAGACTTCATCTTCTTGAGTCTGATGAGTCAAAACAACTTAGTGATCTTTTTAATCCAGATGAACTAGCAGCCAAAACTAGAGAATTACTTCGACACAAGAAAGAGCACCTATCGATTCAGCTGCTTTTGCCTTCGACACACTTTTTAGCCACTAGCCATGTTTTGCCTGATCTTCCGAAAGAAAGTTTGATCTCAGCGCTAAGGCTGCAAGTGGAGGATACTTTACCCTCTTTTGAAAGGCCTATAGCGATAGCGTTTGACTCTGCGAAGGCACAGGTTGAATCAGAAACTCTCGTCTTTTGGCATGAGCAAGAAACGCTGGACAAACTGTTCGAATCCTTTAAACGACAAGGGTTATTTCTAGCTATCGTCAAACCTCGAATCTTAGCGTTGGAATTTAGTGGTAAATCATCCGTAGTATTAGAGCGGGATGAGATCAGTGAAACTCTTGTGGTTTTTGAAAACGGCCAACTGAAAGTTTGGAAACAAGTCTATACAAAAGATTTAACACAGGATGCGTTGCGTGAGCGATGGCAAGCAACAATCTCAGAGTTTCAAATGATGCCGGTTCATGAAGTCGATAGTTGCGAAACTCTTAAAAAGGTTTTTACAGCCAGTAGTGGGGGTAATTTCGGATTCTTTCCAATTGGTGCTATTGAAGCTAAGAAGAAGATAGCTAGGAGTCGCAGAATGGGTTTTGTGGTCGCTATGATAATAGCTTGTCTGTGCGTAGCAGTGTCACCATTTGTATCGCAATCGATTAAATTTAGAAGTGCAGCGAGATCCTTAGAAGCAACTCGAATAATGTCCCAGGAAGCGCGGGAGAATCAACAAGCAGTGGTTAATTTCGAAAGAAAGTGGGGGCCATTAAATGATTTTCCAGAGCAACAATTGAGACAGTCAATGTTTACCCTGCAAAACGTATTAAGCCCCGAGAGACTCTCATCAATGGAGGTGTCTGAAGGTCTTATTAAGCTGCAAGGAGCAAGTTCAGATCCACAAGCTATCTTGCAAAGACTTGAGCAGGATCCACTTTTCACAGAGGTACTATTTTCTCGAGCAACGAGCAACACAAGATATTACATTGACTTACGATTGAGTCTCGTGAATTTTGAGGCTTACATGGTGAGGCACTTCCCAGAGGGATGATCTTTAGAATGCAATTCAGCAAGCGAGAAAAGAACTTAGCCTATGGAGCACTCATCGTTGCTTTAGCTTTTGCAGGCACAACAGTTTTGCCAGCCGTTCAATCCATTTACTCTGATAGAGAGCGTAATATCGAGACAGTTCTATTGGATATTGAACGAGAGCAGAGGCTGTTAGAGAATTCGTCAACTTGGAGAGAAAGGCGAATTGAAGCAGAGCTAAGAGCAGCACAACTAGAGCAACAGATTTTTTCTGGCGATACTATCCCCTTAATTGAAGCAGAGTTGCAGAGTTTTTTGTCCCGCTACGCGAGGGAGTCCTCAATTATAGTTGGTTCGACTCGTCTAGCGGAACGACTAGAAACAAATGAGTGGCTGATGATTAGCCAAGAAATGTCTTTCCGGACAGACAGTGCAAACAATACTATCGGGTTCCTAGAAAGATTGGACGACTCTGTTCCAAGGCTCTACGTTAAAGACTTTTCCATCAATCGAACGAGGTCTCAGTACACCGGAGAAATAACCGTTGTTGGCTTTGCTCGAGCTGAAGGTTTAACCAGTGAGGAGGAAAGCCAGCGTTAGGCTATAAGAAAATGAGTTTTGCTCCCATTACATTGCCGATTTTTTCTCAGTTATTGGAACCAAGCGGGATAGCTCCGGCTCAAGATTTTGAGGAAAGCGGAGAATTGATTTGCGGTCAAATCCCTGAAGAAGAGGTACGTTCTAAAGTTCGTTTCATCATTGGCCAGATTGTTTGCTTTAAGGTAGGTGAAGCAGATGAGGTAAGGAGGCTCAGTAAATATTGGCGGGCTGAACTTTCCCCGCAGATAGAGGGTGAGGAAGCAGAGGTGTTCGTTTCTGGATTTGAAGATGATGAGGGGCTTTCCGACCTTGCATCGGAAGCACCCATCATTAGATTAGTTAATCACCTATTTGCTCGTTCACTAGATTTAAATTCAAGTGATATACATTTTGAGCCTAATGAAGGCTACTTAGATGTCCGTTGTCGAGTTGACGGAATAATGACACGAATAGAACGCCTGCCAGTTCGCATTCATACTGCGGTCGCATCTCGCCTAAAACTTATGGCAAAACTTGATATTGGCGAGAAGCGCCTACCTCAAGATGGTCGAATAAATTATCAGGTAGGAAGTAAAAACCTGGACATGCGAGTATCAACTTTGCCGGGTGTCCATGGGGAATCAATCGTATTGAGGATTCTTGACAGGTCGGATACGTCGGTCGATTTGGCTGAGTTGGGCATGCCTGAAAAAATTCTTGCCCAGTACCAGAGGATTATAAAACAACCACACGGAATGATTCTGATTACAGGCCCAACAGGGTCAGGTAAGACCACTACCTTGTACGCTACTCTGGAGAAGATTAGTAGTGAGCGACAGAAAATAATTACCGTAGAGGACCCTGTCGAGTATCAGTTAGAGGGGATAACTCAAATCCAAGCAAATGCTTCAATCGGGTTAAGTTTTGCGAAGGGGTTACGCTCTATAGTACGCCAAGACCCTGACGTCTTAATGGTGGGAGAAATCCGCGATCACGAGACTGCTGAAATATCCATTGAGTCTGCGCTTACTGGGCATCTGGTTTTTTCGACCTTACATACAAACGACGCTGCCGGAGCCGTTACTCGATTACAAGATATGGGTGTAGAGGGTTACTTAATTAGTTCTAGTGTGATTGCCATCCAAGCGCAACGCTTAGTTAGAAGAGTTTGCACTGATTGCTCGGAGTTAGTTGACTTAAATCAAGACGAAGCTTCGGCTCTCGGTATCGAAAAAGTTATCTGTCCGAAAATTAAGCGAGGAACTGGTTGCGAGCGCTGTGGCAACACCGGCTACCGGGGCAGAGTCGGCCTTTATGAATTCTTGCTCATGAGTGATGCGATTCGCCACCATATAGCTAACGACGCTGATGCAAACGTTATTAGAGACCAAGCAATTTCTGAGGGTATGCAGACTCTTAGAGAAGACGCCTTAGAAAAATTAAAAGCTGGGCTTACAACTCCCGAAGAAGTTTTTAGGGTAACGAGGTCGGCATGAATTTAACATTTTTTAAGTACCGTGCATTTGATACTCAAGGCAAGATACAAGTTGGTCAGGTCAATGCGGAATCTGAAAGAGAAGCTATCAGGGTATTAAAGAAAAGGAACCTGACTCCTATTAAAATTGGAAAATCTAAAAAGACCCATGAAGGGAGCCTCCGCAGGAAAATATCAAACAACGACCTAATGGATTTCACAAATGGCTTATGTACGCTAGTAGAAGCCAGGGTGCCTCTTGATAGAGCGCTTCGACTTCTTGACGGTATCACTGACTCAACGGCCATGAAAAATTTAGTGCTTAACTTGCTGAGTGACGTGAAAGAGGGCAAGAGCCTGGCAAGTGCTATGGAAGCCCACCCTGCGGTTTTCTCAAAAATGTACGTCAATATTATCAGGGCTGGTGAAGAGGGCGGGATATTACATGAACTCTTGCCTGACTTGGCCGAATTTCTTGAGACAAGCGCTAAAACTCGTCAGGCTATTATTTCTGCAATGATTTATCCCGCTGTGCTGCTCATAACTGGAATAATTTCAGTTGTTCTTCTTCTGGTTTTTGTTGTGCCCCAATTTTCGGCCATGTTTGAGGACTCGGGTTCCGAGGTACCACCCTCGGCACTTTTTTTGCTCAACGTTAGTGATTTCATTCAGAACTATGGTCTGTTTATGTCGCTGGGAGTCATACTAGCCTTTGTTTTCTGGAAACGTTTGGATAAGGAACACCGAAGCAAATTACAGAAGGACAAATTTCTCTTGTCTGTGCCACTAATTGGAGCCCTGATCTTATACAAAGAAAGCGCAATTTTTTCTAGAACATTGGGAGCTCTTTTGGGGGCAGGTATCCCTTTGATAAGAGGATTGCGAGTTTCTAAAGAAGTAATCCTAAATTCTTTCTTAGTCAAGCACCTTGACCAAGTAGAGGAAGATGTTCGAGGGGGAGCCGGGCTGGGTCTTTCGCTCGAGAAAACTGGCGCTTTCCCAATTTTGTTGCATCAGTTAATTGCGGTCGGAGAAGAATCGGGTCGAACTTCTTCGATACTGCTAAAGACAGCAGATACCTTTGACAATTTTGTGCGTAATCAAATGTCGGCTATTGTTTCAGCATTACAGCCTGCCTTAATAATTTTTCTTGCGATAGCAGTCGGGGGCATCACAATCACGATGCTTTCAGCAGTTTTCAGTATGAATACAGTGGAATTTTAGACTTTGGAGAGTAATTTGATAAAAGTTAACGATAAGAAGAAAGCTTCGAGATGTGAGCTGGGCAAGTTGACTCTTTGTGTTGTATTTACGACATTGCAGTCGTGCATGATATTGGATATAGGTTCAGAGAGAGTGATTCCGCCTAAAATTGACTCAGAGCTGAATCAAGAATTGTCCAGCGAGTCATCAGCGAACGACTCAGCCGAAATTCCGGTAATTCCTGCAACTGATTTCGTCGAACAGCAGAATTTAATTGAAGAAATAAATCGTGATGGCTTATCTTTTTCATATCCAGGTTTTTCTGAGCAAGTTCCGGCTCCGGTCGATGTCCAAGGTCCAGATGTAGTTGAGTTGAATTATGAGCAAGCGGACTTGAGGCTTGTTTTGGAACAACTAGCGGAGTCTTTGGATATTTCGATACTCATTGACCCCTCGATAGATAAACGAATCAGCATCAGAACTTCGCCCGATAGACCATTACAAAGGGAGGATATCTGGCCGTTAATTCGCTTATTAACGAGGGATGCAGGTATTTTCTTGGAGCGTGTGGGAGATGTGTACAACGCTCGTGTGATTAACTCCTCTCTACCTGCTGACATAATTGGGCCCGACTCATCAGCCGAAACGGTAAACTCCCAAGTAATGCAAATCACACCATTAACCTATGTGTCGACAGAGACCGCTGTTGAAGCGTTAGGTCCGTTATTAGCGCCAGAGGGAAGTGTTAGCCAGCTCGGGAGCCGAGATCTACTTATGATCACAGCATCTGATTTTCTTTTGCAACGAGCAAACGAATTGCTAATGCTAATCGATTCAGACCCTTTTTCAAATCAAGGAATACACCTTTACCAGCTGAGCAATGCAAATGCTCCAGAGGTTGCAGAGGAACTGGTAGAAATTCTGGAACTTATAGAGGGCGCCAGTCCCGCTTATCAAGTACGTGGTATCGAACGGATTAATGCCATACTGGTAACTGCTCCAGCAAGTAGAGGGTTCGAGGAAATTTCGCGATGGGTTGAAATTCTTGATGCAGACAGTCAGGAGCAAGTTGAACAACTATTTATGTACAAGGTTAAAAACTTAGATGCGTTAGAGTTGGCAGAAACTTTATCTACAGTTTTTGAAGAGGAGGATGATCCTCTTACACCGCCTAACATCGGCCGCAGTGATACCTTAAATATTGTAGATACTTTGGCGGCCGAAGCTAGTCAGGCTGCTACTGCAGAGACTGGGCAAGCACCTCTAACGACAGGAGGGACGTCAGCGAACGGCCCTGTTTCCGCAAACTTGACAGTAAAAATCGTGGCGGATGAGGCGACTAATAGCCTTTTAATTCGATCAACCGCAAGGGATTATCGACAACTGCTGACCACTATTAGCCAATTGGATGTTGTTCCCTTACAAGTAATGGTCAATGCGGTCATTGCACAGATCACATTAACGGATGATACCCGGTTTGGTGTTGATTGGAGTCGAGTTGCAGGAAACACACTAAATCCTATCTCGAGCAGCACAACTACCGATTTTGCTCCTAATCTAAACGGTTTAATGTTTACGAGAGGTTTCATAGATGGCTCGGCGAGGGTTGACGCCACCTTAGAGGCGATAGCACAGAATAATGAAGTAAGACTATTGGCTAGGCCTTCACTGACGGTGGGAAATAATCAAGAAGGGGAAATTCAAATCGGAGCCGAAGTTCCCGTAGAGGCAGGTGAATCGATAAGTGCTGGTGGTTTATCTACCACTAATATCCAATATCGCGATACTGGTATCGGGCTTTTAATAACGCCGCAGATTAATGAAGATGGTGTGGTTAATTTAATTATTAACCAGACTCTTCGTTCAGTCGATAATAGCGCTTCGGGCATCAACAATAATCCGGTATTCAACAATCAAGAAATTACTACGACAGTTGTTGTTAAAAATGGGGATAACATTGTCCTGGGAGGCTTAATTCAGACCGATACTGAAGCGCTAAATACCGGAGTGCCTTTATTGAATCGAGTTCCAGGGTTGGGAAATTTATTTTCTTACCAGCAGGATAATCAAGAAAGAAGGGAATTGTTTATAGTGCTAAGACCAGAAGTGATAAATTTAAACGATCAAGCTGGCCCGCAGTATTCAGATATTTTAGATCGGTTTGATTTGGCGTCAGAGCTTTTTGAAGAATCCATGATCTGAGTTAGAGTTGCCTTACAAATTTAGAATTCGCTTGACACTTTTGAGGATAAAAATTATGGCTTATCAGAGGTCTTATGGTCATGGCTTCCATACGTGTAAAGGGTTTACCCTAATAGAAATATTAGTGGTTATGGCAATTATTGGAATGCTGGCGGTGATGGTTGCTCCAAATATCTTTAACCAACAAGCTGGCGCGCAGCGGGATGCGGCACTGTCACAAATTGCGGCTTTGGAGGCAGCGCTTGATACTCATCGACTAGATGTTGGCGTATATCCAGACTCTCTTGAAGGTTTGAGAGAAAATAGCGATGGCAGAGCATCTTGGAATGGACCCTATTTGCGAAGAGAGGTGCCTTTGGATCCGTGGGGGTTTGAGTACGTCTATGAATCCAGCGGCAGGGGGTTCACATTACTCTCTTATGGTCCTGACGGAGAGGTCGGTGGTGAGGGTGATGACGCCGATATCGGTCTCCAGTAGGAATATTACGAAGTGTTCTCACTTCAGTCATGCTGGGTTCACACTCCTTGAGATCATTTTGGTTTTAGCGATTATTGGTTTAGCGAGTGTTTTAATTTTTCCCAACGTTGGTAATTTCGAATCAAGAACTTTCGATTCACAAATACGTCAAGCGGCCTCTCTTTTGAACTTTGCTAAAAGAGCCGCGGTTGTTCAAGGCAGATCGGCGTCAATAGAAATTTACGCAGTGCCAATTCTTCAGGCATCGGGTCCTAAGTCACCCAATGCGGTAGGTTATTGGGAATTTAGTTACGGAACCCTCAGATACCGGGACAATACCGACGTTGAAACGGAGGTGGACGAAAAAATAGAAATTTCTTTCTATCCTGAAGGAGGTAGTAGTGGAGGTACGATTTTCTTCACCTTTGAAGACAGAGAGGCCAGGATTCAAATCAATCCTTTTTCTGGAAAAGTTGAAGTCGAACATGAGTACTAGAAAGCAGCGCGGTTTTACTTTGCTCGAGGTAATAGTTGCCCTATCAATTTCGGGATTTATTCTTGGGGGATTATTCTCCCTGTTAGGTAGCAGCAAACAGTTATCTTGGGCATCAGAGGAGAATTTGCTCCGAGCAGCTCGAATTCGTGCTGCGACTAACTTTGCTTTATTGCAAAACGAGTATAGAGACGTTGAGGAAATTCTCGAGCATGATTCCTTTGAAATTGGTGCTTTAGAGCTCCTTGATGATCCGTTGAGGAAAACGGAGCCTATGATAAACGCCCTTCAGCAGTATCAAATTATCGATGACAGCCGAGAAGAACAATTTTTTGGTAGCCGATGGATTAGATTGAACCTTCCGAGATAGGTCTGGAAATTGTATCCGAAATTTAGCAGGAACACCGGTTTTACTCTAATAGAAGTTTTATTAGCACTAGGGCTAACTACACTTCTATTAGGACTATTGAGTACAAGTGTTTTTATTGTAGGGGCTGATTGGAACCGAAGTTCGAATTCCTTGGATGAGAACTTAGATAAATC
>CACJAW010000002.1 GCA_902591495.1 uncultured Pseudohongiella sp. | reverse complement strand
TAAGTGGCGTAGGACCTCGGACAGCGCCAGATCTCACAGAAATTGGAGCGATCCGAACTCCTGCATCCCTTCAGCAAAATTTGATAGATCCGGCTGCCGCCATACTGCCTATAAATCGACCGATTAGGTTGGTAACGAGAAATGAAGAGACAGTGTTGGGACGACGTCTTAATGAAGACACTTATACCATTCAGGTCATAGACTCTAACGAACGTCTAAGGTCTTTTCGAAAATCAGATCTTGTTTCATATGAGGTAAGCATGCGTCCAAGTAAAGGGCCGACAGAATTGACGGGTGACGAAGTTGCAGATGTCGTGGGTTACTTATTAACATTACGAGGCCAAAAATGAAGTTAAAGAGTTTTATAAAAGAGATAGTAATTATCTCCATCGTTCTTATATCTCAAGGGTCCGTGGGACAAGTTCCTTACGAGCGAATTTTGAATGCAAGCGATGAGCCTCAAAATTGGCTCACCTACAACGGAAGTTATATGAGTCAGCGATATAGTTTGCTGGATCAGATAAATCGAGAGAATGTAAATCAGCTGGAGCTTAAATGGGTGTTGCAAAATCAGGTTTTTGGTGCTTGGCAATCAAATCCCATTATTGTCGATGGCGTCATGTATGTGACAGAGAGGCCAAATAGTGTCATGGCTGTGGATGCCGTGACTGGCCGTGTGTATTGGAAATACAGACACCAAAACGCTGATAATGCTTTGGTTTGTTGCGGAGCAAATAATCGCGGTGTAGCAGTATTAAATGACAAGGTATATATGGGGACCTTGGATGCCCATCTTGTCGCCCTTGATCGGGTAAACGGCCAGCTACTTTGGGAGGCCGAAGTTGGAGACGTAAATCTAGCCTACTCCGTGACGATGGCACCATTGGCCGTTAAGGATAAAATTTTAGTTGGTGTTGGAGGAGGTGAATTTGGAATTCGAGGCTATGTGGCCGCGTTCAACGCGGAAACTGGAGAGCAGGCGTGGAAAACCTACACTATCCCGGGCCCCGGTGAGGCCAATCATGATAGTTGGGAAGGTGATGACTGGGAGCACGGCGGGGCTCCTGTTTGGATTACCGGCTCATTCGATTCTGATTTAAATTTAACCTATTGGGGGGTAGGAAACCCTGGTCCCGACTGGAATGCTGGTCAGAGGCCTGGAGACAATCTTTACTCTGATTCCGCCATTGCCCTTGATGCCGACACTGGCGAGTTGAAATGGTATTTTCAATTCACTCCTAACGACGCCTACGATTATGATTCTGTGCAAGTGCCGGTCCTAGCTGATATGGAATGGAGAGGTGAAGCTAAGAAGGTAATGATGTGGGCAAACAGGAACGGTTATTTCTATGTGTTAGATAGAACCAACGGGCAGTTTCTTGAGGGAAAACCGTATGTAAAAGTTAATTGGTCAAGTGGACTTGATGAGAATGGTCGCCCCATTCCCTCGCCTCAGCCAGAGGGCATGCCTACCTATCCGGGAAATCAGGGAGGGACTAATTGGTATCCGCCGTCTTACAGCCCCAGCACGGGACTGTTCTATTTTAGTGCCTGGGAGAACTATGCCACGATCTACAGGGCAGAAGAATCTGAATATGTTCCTGGTCGAGCATTTTTAGGAGGAGGCTTTTCTGTGCTAGCACCCTCTCCGGGTGCTCCAACTATTGGTATCGGTCGAACTAATCCGATTAACAATTGGACGAATGAGGTAGGCTTTGCTTCTCTCAAGGCCATGGATCCCCAAACGGGAGAGGCTGTTTGGTCATACAATCAGTTTGATGTGAGCGACAGCGGTATGCTAACCACTGCCGCTGACCTTCTATTTACAGGTGGTCGAGAAGGTTATTTTCATGGTATCGATGCGCAGTCGGGCGAACTGTTATGGAATGTCAATTTGGGTGGACAAATTGTGATGGCTCCGGTTACTTTTATGGTTGATGATATTCAGTATGTGTCAGTAATCTCCGGCAATAGCCTATCGACTTTTGCTCTTGAGCAATAACGAGTCAGGTTTCCCTCTATGAGAAAATTCGGTCTAGCTTTGTTGGCAACTGCATTAACTTCGGTTTCTTTCGCCCAAGAGAGAGATAACCGGTTCATCCCTAGTCTTGATTTCACCATCGATAATCATTTCTTCAAAATGCAGTCGGGCAGACCGATCGGATCCACCGCTGGCATTTCGATCAGCCCCGATGGGGAAAGCATATGGGTTTTTGATCGCTGCGGGGCTAATGACTGTGTGGGATCAGATTTGGATCCGATTATGCAGTTTGATTTAAATGGAAATCAACTGGCTAGTTTTGGTTCGCAAATGTTCGTTCGGCCCCACGGGCTGCATATTGATTTTGAGGGGAATGTTTGGGTAACCGATGGTGAGGGACCAGATGGTGAGGACCCTCGTCGAGATGGTAAAGGTCATCAGGTTTTTAAGTTTAGTCCCGAGGGAAATGTACTGATGACTCTCGGAAAACCCGGAGTGGCTGGCGATGGGTATTATGAATTTAATCAACCATCGTCTGTTTTAGTCGCGCCAGATGGGAATATTTTTGTTGGCGATGGTCATGGCGGTGCTTCGAACAGTAGAATCATGAAATACAGTGCCTCTGGAGAATTTCTTGCTAGTTGGGGAAGCCAAGGTTCTGAGCCAGGTCAGTTTGCTGTGCCTCATGACCTTGCTATGGATTCCGCCGGTAGAATTTTTGTAGGTGATCGGGGTAACAACCGAGTTCAAATCTTCGACCAAGATGGAAATTTTATTAAGGAGTGGCCCCAATTTGGTCGACCTAGCGGACTATTTATTGACGATAACGACATGCTCTACGTCACGGACTCCTCATCAGAGAATAGAGGACCCGCAGGATCACCCAATAATAGCTCTCTGTATGCGGAAGGCGTGAGGGTTGCAAGTGTCAAGGACGGATCAGTTACCCTGTTCTTAGATGATCCCCATGAAAATGGATCTCAGGAGGGAATTGTTGTAGACAAAGCCGGAAATATTTATGGTTCCCTAACGGCTGGCCGAGCACTCAGGAAATACCTGGTCAGGTAAAAATTTGTTACAAATATTTAGTCTTCTTTTATCCGGTTTGTCCGAAGTAATGATCTAATCCATCTACCCAAAGCGTTACTCTTGCATCGGAAACAAGTTCACAATTTGTAACTTGTTAAGGAAGCAGACTATGTAATACTGGCACACCGCCGTCAACTCACTGCCCAGCTTGAGGGACATAAGCTGGTTTTGAGGTGACTTAACTGAAGTTAGGGACTTGAATAGTTTTGTCAAAAATCATAAGAACTTTTCTATTGCTACTTATTGGTGGTTTCGGCCCACATGTGAGTGGACAAGATAACGTTGGTGAAGAATCTACCATCGTATATAACAACGATTACTTCGCGCAGTGGTCTCCTGTAACAGCTCAAGACATGATCGATAGAATTCCCGGCTTGACTGAGGGTGGCTCAAGTCGTGGCGGGTTTGGTGGCTCAAGTGGCTTTGGTGGGGGTTTCAGTGGCTTCCGAGGTGGGAGTCGTGGTGGACGAGGTTTTGGCGGTGGTAATCGCGGCAGTGAAATATTGATCAATGGCAAGAGAACGGCTGGAAAAAACAATAGCACCGGCACACAGCTAGCGCGAATTACCTCCGATCAAGTCCAGTATATTGAGATCATTAGGGGAACGTCCGGAGAGCTAGACGTCCGAGGTAGCGGACAGGTTATCAATGTTGTCCTGACAGATGTGTTCTCGGATCTGTCAGTTCAATATGAGCTTACCGGTCAGCAATTTGAGGACAACACGGTCGTTCCGAGGGGTAATCTCTCATTAAGTGGTACTCGAGGAGGTCTCGACTATCAAATCCAAGCTCAATCCGGTAATAATCACGATGTTACAACTTATAAAGAGAATTCAGTTCTTGGTGATTTCTCAGCGAATGATTTTATTTACCGAAAAGATATAGATGATGGCGGTGGCTACGGCCTAAGTGCAAACGTCGGTTATGAAATTAACCCCAATAGTAGTGCAAGACTGAGTGGTCAGTTCACTGAGGGAACAAACGATTCAGACATAATTAGGAAAACGGTCAATTTAAGAATCCAGCCAGGCATTGAGTCTTACCAGCGAGAAGACATTCGATCTAAAATTAATAATTGGGAAATAGGTGGAGACTACGAATACAACACCGTCCGTGGAGATCGATTCAAGGTTCTCTTCATAAGTAACTCATTTACCCCTGATCGCCTTCGAGAGCGATGGAATCTAACTGGACCGAGTTCCGAAAGCAAGAATCTTTTTTTGGATTCAACAAGCACAACCAAGGAACGGATCCTCAGGAGTTCCTACACACTTGACATGTTTGGTGGTAGTCAGGACATCGAATTCGGTGCGGAGCGGGCCCAGACGATACTTGATTCTTCTCTTGCTCTCGGTACGCTCAACCCGAATGGTATCTCATCGGCGGCGGTTGGAGGCTTGGTTCCTGTTGATATACCTAACGCTCGCTCTTCGGTCGAGGAAATGCGATATGAGCCCTTCGTAATTCATAATTGGGTATTCAATTCAAGGATGTCTCTTGAGAGTTCCGTATTGTACGAGGACTCTACCATCACACAGAGCGGTCAAATTTCAAAGGAAAGAAGCTATGATTATGTAAAGCCTAAGCTAGATTTTCGGTATGACCTGACGCCTACAATCCAGCTAAGGGGCACAATGGAGAAGATAGTGCAGCAGTTAAGCTTTAATGATTTTGTTGCTGCCCTCGACACGCGTGATGAGGATCGTGATGTACAGTTTGGAAACGAGAATCTAAAGCAAGAGTGGTATTGGAATTACGAATTTAATGCGGAATATCGATTACCGAACGACATCGGAGTCGCCAGTGCTAGAATATTTTATGAGGATTGGACCGATAAGATAGAGAGAATAGATGTATCACCTTCCAAAGACAATCTTCAGGGCGCCAATGGCAACATTGGAGACGGTGAGAAATATGGCCTTGAGCTAAATAGTAGCACCCGCATGAGAATGATTGGCTTGCCTAATCTATTGATCAACGCTTCAATTAGTTTTGAAGATTCTAATGTTACGGATCCGTTCTTAGGTATCGAACGAAGAATGAGCTTTAATTGGAGAGGCCGCCAAAATTTGAGCTTTAGGCATGATATACCTTCGAAAAGGATTAATTGGGGAATTCGATTCAGCAATACGCCGGACGGCAATCGTAAATTTTATGACCTGATCGATATCGAATACTGGGACTCCGATCCATTTTGGAGCGCTTTTTTCGAATGGAGAAGTCGTAACAACACGACCGTTCGACTCCAAACTAGTCGGATGGGTAACTGGGAGTTCTGCCGAAAGAGGTTCCGTTACAACGGAGGCATTGCTGATGGTTACCTTGCAGAGCTTGAAAGCAATTGCAATCATAGCGGTCACGATATAACCCTGCGCGTAACAGGAACTTTTTAATAGTCTAGATCTGAGTCTTATCTTATTCACTCGCCTCGTGGCTGCGCGAGACCCTCTTGGCTGTATTCAACTAATTCGTAGCTCAGTAAAACTAGGGCTAACACCGTAATATTTCTAAAACCAACGAGGATTTCCTGATTATTTCTTAAAAAAATTGCTGACTATGGAGACAATTTGAAACATTTTCTGATAGCGCTTTGTTTGTGAATTGTGGCAGGATATGGGATCAAGGTCATCAATAGCATAAAAATTTGCGATATCGAGAAGAACTAGGCCTTAGATAGCAGGACAGTGGTAATTGAATACGAAACAAAGTAGGAGATGAAATTTGAAGACTCTAACTATACGCTCGGTCATTACAGGCTTTGTAGCTCTAATTATGTCTTTTGCAGTTTGTGCCCAAGACACCGTTGAATGGTTTACCTTAGGAAGTGACTATGCCCACACTCGCTTCACGCCATCTAATGAAATTGATGCATCCAACTTTGGTGATTTGGAAGTAGCCTGGGAATGGGATGGTGCCAGTTTTGGGGCGGTCAGTGGGCGTTCTACACCCTCATACATTGACGGTAAGTTATTTACAGTGGCCGGATACAATAGGCATGTGATTGCCATTGATCCAAAGACTGGCGAGACCATATGGTCGTATCGCGAGCCGAAAACACCGCGCGCGGAATATTCAATGAGAGCCGATTACGGAAAAGGTGTCGCGTATGCAGAAATTGATGGTCGAGGAGTGGTAATAATAATTTCACCGGGCTTTTTTATGACAGCGCTTGATGCTGATACCGGAATTCCCCTCGAGGACTGGGGTACCCCAGTGGCTATTGAAGGATTTCCTTCAACTGGAGTCATCGACTTATTAAAAGATCTTGGTCATCCGTATGATCCTTATGAAGGTATACCGCTTGAAACAGGATATATAACATCATCGTCTCCTCCAATCGTGGTCAACGACACAATTGTGGTCGGTAATTCGGCAGAGCAAGGTTACCATCAGGCTCGAATTGAGAATGTGCCAGGAGACATCTTGGGATATGACGTGAGAACTGGTGATTTCAAATGGAAGTTTAATGTCATTCCTAAGCCCGGTGAGTATGGTCACGAGACCTGGGAAAATGATGCATGGGAATGGACGGGAGATGTTTCTTCTTGGGCACCTTTGTCAGCTGATCCGGAAAACGACATAGTATTTATTCCTACAAACAGTGCGACTATTGATTATTACGGCGGTTTCAGGCCTGGTGATAATTT
The DNA here is from genome assembly GCA_902591495.1 of uncultured Pseudohongiella sp. Classification (GTDB taxonomy): domain Bacteria; phylum Pseudomonadota; class Gammaproteobacteria; order Pseudomonadales; family Pseudohongiellaceae; genus UBA9145. Next base: position 82,402 of record CACJAW010000002.1, on the reverse strand, counting down.
GTATGGTGCAAGTATCATTGCGTTGAACGCGAGCACGGGAGAGCGAGCTTGGCACTTTCAGTTCGTGCATCATGAGATCTGGAATTTTGATACTCCGACAGCGCCGGTGCAGCTTGATTTAACGGTAGATGGTCGGAACATACCTGCCGTGGTTCAGGCTACTAAACAAGGCTGGCTTTATACTTTTAATCGCATAACAGGGGAGCCAGTTTGGCCAATCGTTGAGAGACCTGTTCCCCCTTCCATTGTCCCTGGAGAGGTCCTCTCACCCACTCAGCCTCACGTGACGTGGCCAGAACCATATTCGATGCAAGGAATTTCTGAAGATGATTTGATTGATTTCACTCCAGAACTTAAAGCTGAGGCAATTGTTGCGATGGAAGATTATGTGATGGGTGGACTTTTCAACCCACCAATACACGCAGGTAACGCTGATGGGAAATATGCGGCAATGAACTGTCCTGGAGGCGCAGGTGGCGTGAATATCACCTCCCCACCAGTAGCAGACCCTGTCACCAATACACTGTACGTTTCGGAGCACACGGCGTGTTTTACTCTTCGCTTGATTCCTGGTGAAGAGGCTGACTTGTTGTTCCCTAACTCTACTGGGGTGACCACATCTCAATTCGCGAATGGAGTGCCAGGGGCTACAGCAAGACCGCCTCGGCATCCGTCTGGATTGCCGGTATGGAAGCCACCCTATAGTACGATCGTTGCGTACGATATGAACACTGGTGAGAAGAAGTTTACGATTCCAACTGGAGAAACACCAAACAGGTACAAGGAAGCGCTTGAGCGGTATGGTGTATCTGAAGCCGAGTATGGCAATACTGGAACTGGAGCATTAGTCCCGATGGTTACTACTCCTAATATGCTTGTTTACTCAGACCAAGCATCTGATGGAACTCCAATGCTTTGGGCTATCGACAAAGATAGTGGTGAGATTATTGGAGAAATAGAAGCTCCAGCCAGGTCAAATTACGGGATGAGCTCGTGGACCCATGATGGACATCAATACATTATGTTGCAGACGAGCTCGAAACTTACGGCGCTCGCTTTGCCAGGCGCGCAGGTTGAAAGTTCGGCTCATTAAACGATAGAGCCACGAAAAACGGATTACTCGAAAGGGTTGTCCGTTTTTTTTTGGAGTGAAAATGAATAGGCAGATCCAGCTTAGGTTAGTAAGTTTTCTATCAGTCTTTGTTTTTGGCGATATTGCTGCGCAAGGAGATATGCCGGCAGAGCCCAGTGCTGCTGTGTACTCCAAATCGGCTGCTGGCAGGGGAAAGAGTTTCTATCTGATAAATTGTCAACAATGCCATGATGCTGACGGACGGGCTTTAGCAAATATAGATTTCATTGCCGCCGATTTAACTGCTCCAGATACTTGGTACTATGGTACTACGCCACTTCATATTTTTCGCAGTATTAAGTTCGGCGCGGGGTTGGAAATGCCGCCGTTTAAGGATAGTCTCGACGATGAAACGATTTGGCAAATAGTCGCTCATGTTTTAAATATTGGACCCGCTGAATTTAGACCTACAAAAGAATAATTCTTGTTGAGGAAAAAGAATGAAAAATAAAGCAGAGAAGCCTCAAACCAATAAAAATCAATTTTCTGAGAAGCCTACCGAAGATAAGACTGTTACGCGGCGAAATTTTATTAAAAACACGGCAATTGCAGGCGCAGGCGCTGCAGCGATTTTGCAGAATGAATCGAGCCAAGCACAAATAGCTGATCCCCTTAATATTAAAATACCGGAGGAGATTCCTCAAACACTTGCGGAGGCAGCTAAACCAGCGAACTTTCCAATGACTGGTGCTGAGGTTTTCGCCAAGTTTATGAAAGATGAAGGCGTTGCAGGTTTTTTCTGTTGTCCGGGTAACTACAATATGATCAACGCAATTGCTGCAGAGGGCATACCTTCTTACGGGGGGCGATGTGAAGGCAACATGACTTCTGCGGCAGATGGCTTTACCCGTGTTACGGGAGAAATTGCTGCAACGTCAGGAACTGAGGGACCCGGTTTCACAAATATGATTATGAATATTGGAGCCGCGAACTCATCGCGTACGCCACTCCTTGTCATCGCCAGTAACAAAACCATCGGTGAAGACGATACAGAGCATGGTATTCAAACCGCTTATCAGCAGTCACAAACCGAGGGCTTAAAAAAGTGGGGCAAAAGATTAATAACTCCTAACAGAATTTATGAATACGCTGCGTATGCTTTTCGACAACTTAAGACTGGGGTTCCAAAACCAGTTCATCTAGATTTCCCAGGAGAAATATCCAGAGCAAGATTCGAGGAGCCAGGTGAACTTCAATATTATTACGATAAGACCCGTTACCGGACAGAGTCTAAAGCCCATCCTAATCCAGCTGACATAAGTCGAGCGGTTGAAATGATTCAGCGAGCGGAACGCCCAATGATTGTTGCGAGTACAGGGGTTTTCTATGATAAAGCCTGGGACGCACTTCTCCGCGTTGCAGAGAAGAATGACATTGCTGTTACTGAGTCAGCTCCTATGCGAGGGCATTTTTCCGACTCTCATGCCTTGTCAGCTAGCACGGGTCTGGATGCAGTTCGAAGTGCCGACCTCGTAATCCTTATAGGGCAATATTGTATGCCGTCTATAGGTGAATTCGCTTTTGGGCCCGATGCGAAATGGATTCGAATTGATCCTGATGCAACAGATATAGGAAGAAACGTTCCTATAGATCTTGGTATTGTAAGTTCAGAAAAAGCCGCTCTAGAAGCGCTTGAAGATGCTTTACCAAAGCGTTCTCGTTCCGGGTGGAGGAATGAACTAGCGGCGGCACGCAAAGCTTTTGAAGACCAAAGCGACGAGTACTATTCATTAGGATTAAAATACAGCGCGGACACGGAATCGATTCACCCTGCTGTAATTGGAAAGCATTTGCAAGATTTTCTCTACAATGGGGATATTGCGCCTGATCAAACGACTGTGGTCTCTGGTGGTTATGGAATAGGTCGTTACACTCGCCGTTATTTACGAGCGCATCGTCCCGGACAAATTTGTAATGGAGCCTACCAGTATGGGGCTATAGGTCCAGATGTTGGTTACACAGTGGGTGTAGGGGCCGCCGTTCAAAATGGGGTGGGCCCACAAGCTCCTTACAAAGGCGCGCCTATTGTTGGCATCACAGGTGATGCCGGGGCTGCTTATTCAATCATGGAGTTTGAAACACTCGGCAAGTATCGGATACCTGCGATTATGATAGTTTATAACAATAATGCATGGGGTGTTTGGACGTCAGGGGCCAGCCGAGGGGCTGTTAGAGCCCAACACATGTATTTGTTTCAAGAAAATTTGCGATACGAAAAAATTGCAGAGGCTTTGGGTTGTAACGGTGAGTACGTAACAAGTCCTGATCAAATGACTCCGGCTTTGGAGAGGGCATACAAGCTTGCTTCGGATGAGGGGATATCGACCCTAATTAATTGTCAGGGTAAAAAAGAATTCTGGACGAACCAGTATCCACCTTCGATGCCTCGTCACTTTGCACCTGGAGCTCTGGCTTATTACAAATAAAATCCGATAAGTCTTTCGGCTCAAAGCTATGACTAAAGTGTTTGATGTTTTCAGGTCTGAGTTACAAACTTATGCAGATCGAGGAATTTTTCAGAATCTTAGCTTTAACAATCTTGGAGATAAGGTTTCTGAATTTAAATTTCATTGGATGACCGACAAGCAATTTTCCCTGCGACTTAATGTAACCAGGCACGAACTAGAATTGAGGAATATTTTACCCTCAGTACCCTATCGCTCTGATATGGATAGCGCGTTTAGAGGATTTCTTCTCTCGCGTTGTACGGAAAATATTCCGGTTCACCGGCGTCTTGATGGTAAACGTCTTTCGATAAAAGTTAAGAATAAAAACGGCGACGTTTCAGTATTGATCGGATTTTCAGAGGTTGATTCTCGCTTAGCCGTAAAGACATCAATAAATCTCTTGCATGAGGTCTTTAATAATTTTCTAGTGGAAGGTCCCTATCAAAATTATATGGTAGAGGTATTTAATTTGCCTGAGGAGTAGTGAGTTAATTTATGTAGTATTTGTAGATAGTGGTCTCTGAGACTGTTTTCTCGCAGAAGCTGCATTGACTATCATGTCTGCAGTCACGGGCACTCTGTTAAATGTATGTCCACCTAGGGCATCAGAAATTGCGCAGAGCAATGCAGCTGAAGCGCAGCCTTGAATGGGTTCACCAACGCCCTTTACACCAACCGGATTTTGAGGATCAGCAATATCAGTGGCAGCCCAATCCATCGGAGTGGGAACATCAAGATATGTTGGTAATTTGGAATTGTGAATACCCGTAAAAGCCGGTAGGCCATTCTGCGGGTCATAAGCATGACGTTCGAATCCAGCCATACCAAAACCCATCACGGCAGCGCTCTTTACTTGAATTTCTAAGCCTCTGGGATGAAGGACGGTTCCACAGTCGGCTATCCCCAGGTAATCTAGTATTTCATACTTTCCTGTTTCCAAGTCCAACTCGATTTGGATAAATCCTGCGGCGAGTGCTGGGACCGTGGCGTTTTTTTCAAGATTATCTCTAGCGACGCCAATTAGCCCTGTTCCCGCAAGGGCGCTAACGGATCGGCGCGTCATATCATTGATATCTTCTGGCGCGATTTGTCCTGAGAATTTTCCACCAAGCTCAATCGCCGCCGCTGCAATTTCAGCATAACTCAGGAAGATGGAAGGGTCTTGCTTCAAAAAAACTTTTTCATTAGCTATTTCGAAGTCAGAGGGGGAGCCACCGATTTGAATTGCCGCTATCTCAAGGATTTTCTGGAGAGCATCTTGTGCTGCTACAAAATTTGTTCTTGTCATCGTGAAGGAGGTATTTGAACCAAATTGCCCAAAATTCCAAGGGAGGTGTCGACGACTATCTCCGCGTTCGACGATACAGTTATCCCAATTATATTTAAGTATTTCGGCTGCCACTCGAGAAGTAGCACTGTGAGAGTAGGTTCCGAGATTACCCACTCCCGTGTGAATGTGGAGTTTTCCATCAGTAGTTATCCGCACCAGACCATCGAAGCCATTGCTTCCAGCAGAATGATAAGCTTGCCCCACGCCAACACCAATAACTTTACTACCATTTCTCTGACCGCTCTGGGTCCGTTTCGCTGCCCAGTTAAATTGCTGGGCACCTTTTTCAAGCGCGTCGGTTAAATGAGAACTTGTTAATGAACTTAAGTTAGCACCGTAGGTATCATTTTTCTCAGGCGCATTTATTTTGCGAATCAATAACGGGTCGAGGTTTAATTCTCTTGCTGCCTTATCGAGAAGAGGTTCTATAGCCGAGTGAATTTGATTTTGTCCAGGACCACGCTGAGGACCCTTCATAGGTGTATTGGTAAACACTGGAATTCCCCGAAAGCGCATCGCTTCAGGCTGGTAAACTAATGAAACTGCGTCTCCTGCTGAAAGCCAGTCTGAGAAACCTGAGTTTGCACCATTGTCTTGAATTACAAAAAGATCGACCGCTGAAATCCGCCCGTCTTGCCTGAAACCCATCTTCACGCGGCCCTGAAATCCGTGTCGCGCTGAACCAATGTAATTTTCTTGCTCTCGACTTACTCGCATCATCACTGGACGACCGGTTAATCTGGACATGTGGGCTGGTATAGACATAGCAGGGTAGGCGCCACCCTTGGAACCAAAACCACCGCCGCAAAACTCAGCAACAAAAACTAAGTTCTCAGGCTCTATTCCTATATATCCAGCGAGCGCGGGAACGGGAAAGCTCTGACTTTGACTAGATCCGTAAAGAAAGCATTTGCCATTTTCCCAATAAGCAAGTGCGGACCTGGGTTCCATAGAGTTGTGGGAATAGCTTGCTGTTACAAAACTCTCATCAATTGTGTAGGCGGCCGCTGCAAATCCTGCTTCGAGGTCGCCGACAATCCATTCGCGAGCAGACTCTCCTTGCGGGAGATCTCCGTTGATCAACGAAGCCATTTCGTCATTGCTCCAGTGTATTGATCGGAAATCATCCTGCATCGTAGCATTTCCGACATTTCCTTGAGTCCTCGCATGAGGGCCTCCAGGTCTTAAGCTCGTGAGTGGATCTACGACAAATGGGAGTGGTTCAAAATCAAAGTTGATAGCTTGGAGAGCATCCTCAGCTACCCCTTCATTTGTAGCTGCTATGGCAAGAATTGGATCTCCGACATAGGCTGGCTCATTTGTAAGGATCGGATTGCCTAGATTGGGTACGGAAGGAACATCATCGGCCGTGAGTACTGCTACAACGCCCTCCATTTGAAGGGCTTTTGATACATCTAGTCGAACAATTCGCGCGTGGGGTACTGGACTTGTAAGCAGTCGGGCATGGAGCATCCCATCAACCTTAAAGTCCTCAGCGTATTTAGCTTTTCCGGTCACCTTTCCATGAACATCTGGCGGGATAAAATCTTTTCCAATCAGAGAGTACGCCATTTAAAATTCCTCATGTTTGCCAATATCAATAGCATATTGATAGTTTTCTATGAGTGCAATGAGATCGTTTGAATATTCCAATTTTTGGGTGCATGGAGGATATCGCTGCTCGCTTACAGAATAATTCCGATACCTATCGTGATGGCGCCGAGCGCAAAACACCACAGGAAACAAGCCAACAAGTCTAAGATTAAAAACTTCAAACTATTGAAGCCTGCTACACCTAACATGGCTGGGATAATGCTTCGAATGGCGGGAAAGAACCTTCCTACAAAGATCACATAGTTTCCATAATTCGCGATCATGTTGCTAGCTTTTTGCATGGTGCTTTTACGTTTCTTTGCAAATTGAGTTTCTTGAAAATATGGACCCGCCCATTTCCCAATATAAAATCCTGCTTGATCGCCAAGCAAGGCTCCTACAAAGGCTAAGGAAGAAATGCCAGTAATACCCAACAATTCATTTTCATAAACTATTGAACTAGCGATAACAAGAAGTGCACCAGAAACAAATAAGCCTAGCCCGACAAAGGCCTCTGCGAATGCAAAAATAGGAACTGCGATTATCGCCAATTTCACATTTTCGCCAAGCCAGTTTAACAGCTCATTTTCGATAACGATCCCTTCTTAAAAAACACTCTAAAAAGATTTAAACCTAATTGCATGCTTGAATTTACACCCGACTTTTGGGTTTTACTGTCTCCCTTCATTTATCGCAACGATAACAGGTAAGTCCCCCATGTTTTTGACGATGAACGGCGAGCCAGGTTCTCTCCATTCCCAGTTTCCAGCAGAATCAAGTTCTCTCGTTAAACCGTCTTCACGAGTAATGTGGATGATACCGGCGGAACCCTGAACCACGACGGTATGATTATCATGACTCTGCAGTTTTGTTTGTTCTCCTGGGCCTAATTCGAGTCTGTAAGATCGGAACCAAGGATTTTCTATATCAGGGTCAGACCGCATACCTTCGGGGGTATCGCTGCCATCTTCTACTCCTTCTCCGCCATTGACAAGAGCAATGATCCTTAATAATCCGGGACCGTCGTTAGAAACATTGTGGACAAGCGGTTCATACGCATACTCAGGGATGGATCTAACCGGGCCGTTGGCGGGGCCTCTACCCGTGTGAATTGTGGTCAATAAAATAGCTTGATCATGGATATGTTGAAATGAGGTATCACCTGGATTGACTTGTACATCTAGTAAGTACAAATCGCCTTCGCGATGGACAGTCCTGTGACGAGGCTCTTCCAGTAAGTGAACTACTTTTTCCTCGGCTGACGCTTTATCGAGTGCGAAAACTTGCTGCGCTGACAACGGCTTTTCAAAGTTGATTAATGCAGTAACACAAGTTATCACGATCTTGATCGCAAACGTTCCTCTTTTGTAAAACCTCTTCATTGGACGTTTCCTAGCTTAAAGACAATTAATTCGGCATCATCAGCGCGGCCGCCACCGGCTACTGCTAGGTATTGGACACTATCATGCTCATAACTCATTACTGGACCGTGAAGACGCTGCTCCACATAAACCTCTCCCGCTTTTTCGCCCGAAGTCTTATCGAACGCAACAAGAATTGAGCCATCGTCTTCAGGCTCCAGTTCGTCTTTGGCTGCCAAATAGGAAATCACCAAGGATTTTGTAATTAAAACGCCACCCTCGGCAACAACATCAGTAAATACTGAGCCTAAGTCTCCTAAATTTAAATGAGCAATCGCCGGATGATCGGTGGGCCCTTTCCCAAGAGGGATCTGCCACTCGTGTTCACCTGTGTTTAAATTTATGGCAGTGATTCGACGATAGGGTGGTTTTAACAGGGGCAAACCTTGAGGGCCACCAGATCTGTCATATCGAATCACATAAGGCCAGTCAGATGTCCCCTCGGGAGGTTCAACTAAAGACATTCCAGTGGGGCGTGTCACAGAAGGTACGTAAAGAATTTGAGTTTCAGGATCCATGGATGCCCCAGGAAAATTTGCACCACCTCCGGCACCGGGTACAACATAAGTAGAAGATTTTCCATCAGTTCCTTCGACGATTGGTGGGGTAAAGATGTCGCCTAGCACAAATTTTTTCGAAATTTCCAATGCCTCTTCACGAAGTTCTGGTGTAAAGTCGATGAGGTCATCCTCTGTTACGCCGATCTGTTCAAATGGTGGTGGTTTAGTCGGAATTGGTTGGGTAGGGTGTGCTCTCTCGCCTGGTATAGTCGATGGGGGCACAGTCACCTCCTCAATTGGCCAAACTGGTTCGCCGGTGACTCGATCGAATACGTAAGTAAAACCAGTCTTTGATACTTGGGCGACTGCCTTAATAGGGTTTCCCTCAACTACAATATCTACGAGGTTTGGCGCCGATGCAATGTCATAGTCCCAGAGGCCATGGTGAACAGTTTGAAAGTGCCAAATTCTCTCGCCGGTTTCAGCATTCAGTGCAAGGATGCTCTCCGCGTATAAATTTTCTCCTAATCTGTAGCCGCCCCAATAATCGTTTGTTGGTGTCGAGGTAGGAAGGTAAACAATTCCTAGATCATCATCTGCAGCCATGTATGTCCAGACATTGGTGTTGCCTGCGACGGCCCAGGAACCATTTTCCCAAGTTTCATTAAACTCTTCACCAGGTTGCGGAATCGTATTAAAGCGCCACTTAAATTCCCCAGTACGCGTATCGTAGGCCCTTACGTGTCCGGGTGGACTGCGGTTGTTCATGCTGTAGTCATAAATCTTTGACCCAACGATGAGCGAATTTCCCACTGCGATCGGTGGCGCTCCGTGCGTTATGTTATTCATTTCAAATTCAAGGCGTCCAAGGTTTTGCTTGAGATCCACAAAACCATTATCACCAAAATTAGGGTCTGGTCTTCCTGTTTTAATGTCTATAGAAACAAGCTGCTTCCCTGGAGTAGCTACAAAAATTCGCTCGACCTCTCCGTCGGTCCAATATTCGATACCTCTTGTTTGTATTGGAGAAAAATTTGGTGGTCCTAATTTGTAACTCTCAGGATCAAAAATCCATAACTCTTTGCCGGAGACTGGATCTAAGGCTGCAATTTGACTGTGATTTGTAGTCGTGTAGATAACCCCATTAACATACAAGGGTGTGGCTCTATAATCGCCGGTTGGATAAAGTTGATCAGGAGGAACTCTCAAGTCCGCGGACTGCCATCGCCACGCAACTTCAAGTTGACTAAAATTTCTGCGATTAATTTGATCGAATGGTGCATACTTTGAAGAAGAATGATCTCCCCCATGATGATGCCATTCTTGATTAGCTTCTATCGAACTAGTGACTTCGCTTTTTTGTTCGCAACTGATCAGAACAGCTGTAGTCAAGCAGAAAATGCATAAAATCTTTTTACCCATATTCCTCTCCTAATTTACGTTAGAATCGAGGAATTTAAAAATTGAACTATAAATGCGAATCTGCTCTTGGGCAGGAAAGCCGCCATGCAACCCACTGGGCACGGTAATTAGCTCATTGGTAACCTCAGCCTGAGTTAAATTTTGGTGCAAACGCACAGCGTGATCGTATGGTACTACAGGGTCTGCATCTCCATGAATAGAAATAATGGGAGGAAGGTCTTCTCGAATATAATTCATTGGTGATACCCGAGCTGCGATTTCATCTCTATTAGGCTGCGATCCTAGCCAGCGAACGGCATAACCTCTCTGATTTTCACCATCAAGAAGATCATTTACATCGGTGATTCCATACCAATTAACGATAGCCGCAACCTTCGGTGTTTCATCTCCAAGACACTGCCTGTCGAGTTCTGCCTCCGCAGGAATCATTCCCGTTGTTAGAGCCAGGTGTCCCCCTGCAGAATTTCCAGATACAACAAGCCGGTCTGTATCAAACCCGTATTGGTCTGCGTTTCTCGCTATCCATCGAAGGGCGCAAAGGCTGTCTTCAACAGCGGCTGGAGCCAATGAGACGTTACCCAACCGATACTGAACATTCACCGCTGCCCAGCCCTTCTCAAGATACGGTATCAAACGAAGTACATTAACTTCTTTGGATCCCGCTACCCATCCTCCTCCGTGGTAATAGATAAATGTTGGTGCCGGAGCGGTTTGGTTACGAGGTTGATAAACGTCTATTTTAAGTTCCATTCCATTGGCTTGGTGATAGGTAATATTGGGTATGACTCGAAAATCGTTTTGAACCGTTGCAGCCCAAGAAGATAAGTCTGCTTGCTGGGCATATGTGCTCCAACTGGTCAACCAAATAATAAAAATGTTGCTTAGTAAGCATCGTAGTTTTTTCATGATATCACCATTTATTTTTTTCTTTGAGGTTTATACTTTAGCAATTAAAAACCTTGACTGCCAAGCGTATCTTTTCAAACAGTTAGCTAGATTTAGTAAGTTTATTTATTGAAGAGTAGTCTAAAATTTTCCCAGTGCTGGTTAAGGCGTCTCAATCAATCAAACAAGCGTTTAATTGAAGAATGAAATACAGAATCTCGCATTGCCAGTTATTGCAAGGAAAATTGGAAGACAAAAGATCGTGAATAACGTGATATTTAACAAAAGGTAAGTAGTTGCTAATTTTTTTATAGCCGAAATGATTGCAATCAAAATACTGAGGGAAAACAATATTCCCCAAAAGGGTGGATTATTACAAGCAATAGTTGTCGCATAAATGAAGGCATATTGTAAGGCAACGGAACTATCAGCTGATATCCCGGGAAGAGACCGAGCCCACACAAAAAAGGTAATATAGGAAAGTAATGGAAAGCAAATAAAAGGTAGTACGGTTTTTACTTTCAGTTTACCCATTATCGAAGAACTCTTCCCTACCGCGAGCTCATAAGGATTGACTCTAACAACGAATACTTGAGTGCTTTACTAATTCTTGGGGAGTGCAAAAACATGTATTGAATTTCCGCTGAGTGGTCTATTCAATTCTGGAGCAAGGTCTCGTGGCAACATGCTTGACCAGCTGGCGCCGCCGACACCTGCTGGCATAGCTATATATTGGATTCCATCTACCTCGTAAGACATAGGAAAACCTTGGGCTGAAGTGGTGATTCTAGTCTGCCAGAGTTTTTCTCCCGTTTCAGCATCAAGAGCATAATAGTATCTGTTCCAGTCACCAACAAAGACTAGCCCGCCACCGGTAGTTAGAGCAGCCGTATTTATTGGGGCCCTTTGTCGATAACGCCATTTGATGTCACCTTCAGGAATATTCATGACGAGAAGTTCGCCTAGATTTTCATTTGCGTCATGGTGAGGGTAGTTAATACGTCTGACTGGCCCCGTGCCGCCTCCACCAAGAATCTGCTCGGTGGGTCCGAAGGTTGCGAGTTCGCAATTCAGAGTTATAGGAATATACATGGCTTCAGTCTGAGGTGAATAGGCCATCGCTCGCCAGCTTTTAAATCCTGAGGTGCTTGGGCACATGTCTATCTGCTGCCCAATTCTGGGTATCATCCCGTCCCTATAGCTGACAACGCCACTAACTGGATTAACGTCGAGAATATTCTGGTAGCCAACATCGGTTGCCTTGATGATGTTGCCGGACTGCCTATCTAATTGCCATAAGATTGCTAGTTTGCCCATCTTAAAAATAGAATCCTGCCCTTCCACGTCGACAAGAACTGACTCAAAAGTCTCATCCATGTCATGAGTCTCTCCGGGTAAGTGCTGATAGTACCAAGCCATCTCTCCGGAGTTTGGATTTAGTGCGATCGTGGAGTTTGTGTATAAAGCATCACCATCTGTTCCTCGAACAGCTCTTGCCCATGGTTTAGCCTGAGAGGTGCCCATGTAAACCAGATTTAATACCGGGTCATAACTACCAGATTGCCATGAATCACCGCCGGCACGAAATCGAAGAGGCAGGTCTCCCCAAGTTTCTCCTCCAGGAGTCCCCGGTGCCGCGACGGTTGAAAATCGCCAAAGCTCTTCGCCGGATAAAGGGTCATGCCCCGTATAAAAACAAACATCATCTTTGTAACGCTCACAGCCTGTGATTCCGGTCACAAGAACGCCATTTGCCACAATCGGACCTGCTGTATAGAAATAACCAAGAGACGGGTCGGCGGTTTGTGATTCCCAAACCAACAATCCAGTGCGGGCATCTACTGCTCGTACACTTGCATTTTCAGTAGCCGCATAAACCATGTCGCCATAGATAGCTATGTTTTTTTGCACACCGCGCCCAACTCCGGCATACGCCTCTGCTGGCAGAGCCGCGTCTCCTAATTCCTCAGAAGTAATTTCCCGGTCGGAACCGTCAATGGAAGGTGTTATTCCGGGCCTATACTCCCAAATTAGATCTCCGGTACTAGCGTCCAGTGCTTGAATCACTCCACGAGGTGCTGGAATGAACATAACACCTCCATGCACGAGCGGTGCCGCTTGCGCTGAGCCAGTATCATCTAATGCCCATGACCAAACTAACTGGAGTTCATCGACATTTTCAGTATTAATTTGATTTAGGGGACTATAACCCCAGCTTCTGGGTGTGCCTCGCCAACTTAACCATTCTTCGTTAGGCGGGTTTTGTAAAAGTTCATCTGTGACAGATTCGTATTGGAAAACTTGAGCTTTACCTAGATTACTCAAAACTAGGGTCAGCAAAATTGTAAAGTAGGGCTTTCTTACATGCATGTGTTTTTGCTTTATTCGTTGATTTATCCCAGAGAATATCTGTCATAAACTTGAAGTGCAAGACACTTTAATGCCGTTTGGAAGATGTTAACATCGCATTTATTTCAGGTGTTGCACAGTCACAAGTGGTTTATCTAAAAAGAGTACGACACATTTTGTTTCATTCGATTTTACTTGGGCAGTTTTACTCTTCTAGAAGGTTGTGTAGCATAGCCCTAGGGACTAACATGAAGAATAAAAATGCTGTTTAGTTTGTTGAATTATCATGTCAAATACGCTCGCCGACTAATGTCGCTGGTGATTCCCTTTTTCTTTTTAATTTTACCAATTCAAATTTTCGGTCAACCGCCAATCGCCGTTACGGAGGAGTTAATGCGCGAGGTTTTTCCGGATGCAGATAGATTTTCATCTAAAGAAGGTGAGCCCCCTGTGTACCGCGCTCTTCGAGAGAGTCCAGAGAATCGTGAGCCCCAGACTATTGGATATTTGTTTGAAACGCCTGATATGCCTCCCGAGGAGGTTGGGTATTCAGCTCCGGTTGATATCTTGGTGGGGATGGATTTACGAGGCACAATCACGGGCTTAAAGATACTTCACTACATTGAATCTTATAAAAGTATTCGTGGTGACTTTATCAATAGTGAATATTTTCCCGACCAATTTGAAAACAAAAACATTGTGGAAGGATTCCGTATCGGTCGAGATGTTGATGGAATATCCAGAGCTACAATAACGAGTTGGGCAGTGTCCCGCGGAATACGTAATGCTGCCAGGCGAGTAGCTGAAGCATATTTGGGAGATTCTGAGTTTGTTTCGCTGACGAGTGCTGATGCCGTTGCCCTCCAAGTACTGGCAGCTCAAACTTGGGATGACATGATTGAGAACGGACTGGTAGTCAATTGGACGGTCATCCAGCCAGACGGAACTGAGTTACAGCTCGCCCTTGCTTTTATGGGACATGACGGCCTTGGAGAACTTCTGGTTGGAGATGTTGACTATTCTAGAGCAGATAGGGAAGCAAGCGCGAGGGTCAGCGACGGGAATATGCTGTTGGTGGGTATTGATGGTAATTCTTCGCAACCCTTCAGGCAGGAGCGGTTGGCAGTGCAGCAAGGAGAAAGTGTATTCCCTATAGAAAGGAGACGCTTCGTTTATGTTGGCAGTGCTGATTATGGAAAAATTGCGGACAGAGTTCGCTTTGCTGGAGCGATGGTTTTAGATCCTGCGATTGATATTACGAAGCCTTTTGATATTTTATACAATACAGGAGGTCGGGTAGGTGAGTTCGGATCTATAGCACAAACAACCTACACGGTTCCTACTATCCCTCTAGCTTTAGCGCTCGGTCAGCCGGTACCCTCTGAATTACTGCCTGAAATTGATGATGACTTAACTGCTTTTCAAAATGAAGGTCTATATGCGAGCCTTATTAATGATGCACCCTGGGTTGATGTGGGGGTTTTGCTCTTGCTGATGATGTTCGTAATGACGGCATTCCTGCGAAAAAGCGTGAAGATAAGATGGGTTACTTTAGGTTTTACACTGATTTATCTTGGTTGGATGGATGGTGGTTTCGTGTCGGTGTCACACATTACTAATTTTGTAAAAATCGGTCCATCAATGTTTAGAAGCGACCTGCCTCAATTATTGATACTCATTTTTACAGTAGTAACAACTTTGTTTTGGGGTAGGGTCTTTTGCTCTTCGCTTTGCCCGTTTGGTGCGCTTCAAGATTTTATTGCGCACTTTACTCCAAAAAGGTTTACAAAAGATTTGCCTCAACGGGTCCACGATATCGCAATCTATGCTAAGTATGGAATTTTAGGGTTTTTAATTGTTATGGCTTTGTCCTTCACTAACCTTAGTTTATTTCAATACTTCGAACCATTCGGCACTATTTTTTACTTTAGCCAGTCTTACTTATTGTGGGGAATCCTCGCTATCTTTTTATTTGCTTCGATAATAATACCGCGTTTTTATTGTCGCTACGCTTGCCCATTGGGAGCAGCACTTGGAGTTACAGCTTTAATCTCTCCCTGGCGTATAAAGCGAGTGCCTCAGTGTGATGTATGTAAAGTTTGTGAGCATTCTTGTCCAACTGGCGCAATTAGAGGGCCAAAAATTGACTTCAAAGAATGTGTGCGCTGTGATATCTGCGAAACAAAATTAATAGACAAATCCGGCGTGTGCAAGCACGACATGGAAGCAGTTGCTGTGCGAATCAAGGACTGGAGTCCTGTTAGCACTTAACGATAGCCTTCAGGACTATTTTCTATTCACAAACTAATAATGATAAGGATATGTGAATTGTGGAGCAGATTGCTGCGCGACTCATAGAGATTTCGCTAATTTTCTAAAAAATCGATCTTAACGCCGCGCTTGTTGTTCTCGTTCACGTCCTGCACTCAATATATTTGGAATAGCATAATTTCCTTCGTGGCATGCGTATTCATACATCACGTATTCATCGTCTCTAGTAAGCGGCATCGAGATAGTGAATGGCTGTGTGTAAATTTCAGGATCAGTGATTGTTGCGGACCACATAATTGTGTCATCACTTACACGTGAAAATCTCTCAACTACGTGTAAATTCTCTGTTACCGGCACACCTTTGAGTCTGGCGCCAGCACTGCTGCTTGCAATCATTCCCTTATCATTGTAATTCATGGTTTCAACAACTAGGGTGTCTCCTTCCCACTTGGCAACAGAATCTCCCATGTATAGCTTAACCTTATCATCAATGTGCTCGTCCTTATTAAGATGGATAACTCTTACGTCGTGAATCATCTCGTGCACTATCGTAAACGTATCCGATGTTTGTATGAATCGATATGCGTTGTTATAGCCAGCCGGAAGCATGGAGCCTGGGACTCCGCGAGTTAGGCAACGATCCCAAACGGTGTTGTATATATAGTCATCTTCAACATGAGCAAAGTAATAATCACGGACCGCTGCAGCTGACTCACGAAGGGGAGCCCTTCCGTTAGGAGGATCAACAATCAGAGAGGTCTGACCAGTGGAAAGAACGGTATCCCCAGAGTCTAACCAGACTTGGTTATATCCTCCAACGTTTCCACCGGCAGTAACTTCTATATTATCGTCTGCAAACGTACGTCTCTCCTCAAGGTTTTGTTCCATCGCCGCGATCTCATCTTCGGTGAGAAAGGCTCGACCCTGGAGAGAGGCAGGGCGCTCCATCGGGGTTATCGTGTCATTAGTCCAAAGACCCTGTAAATCAGGTTGGCCATCCGCAGTCCTCGGGACAATGTAATCCTGGCTTTGTCCCAAAATTAAGCTAGTGCCGATTGTGGCTGCTAATGTAAAAATACCTGTGAGTGTAGCTTTCAGCGTTTGCTCTTGCATGGATTTCTCCTCGCCTATTGATTTTGCCAATTTCTTTAGGGGCTATCTTCTGTTAACCATGAGAAATCATCCGCAGCTGGATCAAAAAGATCGGCTCTTTCTCTGCGAATCATGTCTTCCTCCCGTGCCCTGTTAATGATGTCGTCGGGAATTTGCTCACCAACCACCAGCCCTCTCGGTGTTGTTGGGGCATAGTATATTCGGGCGTTTGCCATTTCATCGGTAGTCTCTGGTCCATAGACCACGTCTTGAGAAGGGTCGGGGTTAAACCTGTTAGCTTCGGAGTTATCAAACCACCAACTCATGTGCATTTTTGAGCCTTCGGGGATGAACTTTGGCTCTTCGTACTCATACAAGAATTGCCAGTTAAAATCATAGTCGGGTACCCAGAGCAATACCTCTCGTTCACCATCTGGATACTCTAATTCATAGCGCATAGCCTTTCCACGGTAGTGCATATGAGGACCCATGGAGAGAAGAAAAATATCTTCTTCAATTTCGTAGGTATTATTCACTTCGTAGTTTGGATGCCCGGCCGGAATTGTCCAACCTCGATGTGGCAGTAAGTTAGTCTCCACAACATGGTCAATTACGTCGCCTTCTTCGTAGAATTTGAAAGCGGCCCGTGTCAAATCAGAGACTGCAGTATTCTCTCCAGGGTTTTTATGGTAGTGCATATTTACCGTGATAAATGGATCCTCTGGCAACAGAACTCCCCAACCTTCAGGGTAGGTAAAGGGTCCACGTCCCGGTACACCAACTCCCATATGACTCGATACAATGTGATGCACCCAAGGCCCGCCCGGATCAAGCTCTGCCATGGAAATCCATTTAGGATTTTCATGAGCACCCTCGGGTACCGGCATCTGGATAGTGGGTTGCCAGTCCATCACTTCATCTGGAACATAAACGTCCTCTTCGAACTGAACAACAAGATCTGGATCACCTATCCACCAGCCTGAGTCGGGAAGAGTGGTGCCTGCTCCATTAGCAACGGTAGCGGCATTATTTGCCGCATCGGACGGGTTACCCTCAAGAGCGCCTCCATCAACCCAAGCTATAAGTAAATCCTTCTCTTTTTTATCGATGTATCTTTCGCCTTTGAATTCGCCGCGGTGCCTTTCGTGAGCACCCCAGGGTGGCATATAGTTGGTGATGAGCGCGTTTTTTATGAGGGGCGCCCATATTTTTGCTTGCTCGTAGTCATCCAAAGCCATAGGTGCAAAAATACCACCCACATCAGGGCCATTATCTTGATGGCAAGCGACACAATTTTTTTGGAATACTGGCAGAGCATCAGCGTAAAACGTCAAATCGTCCGCATTCGCGAGTGAGACAGCGCTGAAAGTCAATATTCCAACTAGCCTAATTGATAGTTTTGTGAAGGCCGTCATAATTATTCCTGTTTTTGTGATTTTGTTTGAAGGAACTGTAATCCTAATTCACTGATTTGTCTACATATAAGGCGAGTATCGTGCCGTAAAGTCCTCCCCGATCTGGAAGGTCAGATCGCAGACTGCTCGCCATAACTTTGGTCAACGGCTGCTTTTTTATTTTTAAGGCTCAATATCGTGACTTTGTGGACTTTTTCTAAGACCAAGGGTCTTGCATCGCGCTGAAAAATGCTTTGTGCCCATTGATGAGGCGGTCAGTTATTTGAGGATCGGGTTGGATATCCCACTGATTGCGTTCGAAAGTTCCGCCCAAAAGGATTCCATCGCTGCGCGGGAACATATAAAGCCCTTCATTTCCTACAATAATGTATTGGACCTCTTCTTGGGGCAATAAAAAAGTAAGCTGACCTCTGATCGGAATTAAGTCCTTGTCCCCGAAAAGCTCGCGGGAACCAAGACCTGTGCAGTTGATTATTACTGGTTCCGCTAAACTCAGTATTTCGCTTAATCCATGAAAATTTTTCACGTTTATCTTGCCGCCCGCAATCTGGACATCACTCATTAGCTTAGGCAAGTAGACTGCTGGTTCTACTAGCATTGTATCAAAGTGCGTAATGGTTCCCGCATTAAACGGATGTTCAGTTGGCTCAAGTAGACGCTGCTGCGGGTACATGCTTGCGTATTTTGAATACAGACTGTTTGGATTGGCCACGTCATTAGCAAGGTTGTAATTACTTATCCAGCGAACGCCGTATTCACTGCCAACTAAATCCTGGTAGTAACGGTAAGCGTGACGCATGGCGCTTTCAAATTGCTGGAGGAATTTCGGCGTTGCAACCTGTTCTTCAAAAACAGACGTTGGTGACCACTGGCCTCCAGCGACATTTGACGTTGTATTAGGAGGTAAATCCTTTGCGTAAATAGTGACGTCCCATCCAGCAGTTTGCATTAGCCTTGCTGCTGACAAACCCGCTGCGCCGCAACCAAGAATTGCGCAACGCTTAAATTCGGTTTCATTTGCAAGCTCCATGGCAAGGTGAGATGTGCCCCAAGATAAGGTGATTCCGCCGCCGCCATGCCCGTAGTTATGGATTATTACCTTGTCGTTCATTCTTTCAGCGTTTACGACAAAACCTGACGGACGAAACGGACGTAGTCCAGCGATCGAGCGAATGATACGACTTCTTGACACCCTGACCCGCCTTAGTGGCATACCAGAGGGTGAATAGTTTCGGTTCGTTGGCAAATTAGATGTGGTGCAACCATTTATTAAAGGTATAGTTGCGAGTGATTTTAAAGCTTGGCGCCTAGTCAGCATAAAATGGTTCCCTATTGAGTATCTCAAGAATACCTCAGCAATTATTCTAAACAAAGTCGAGTGGTGATAAAAATTGTAGTCAGTTGAACTGTGTTATCCTTTACTTGGTTAAAACCGAAATTATTGGAGTACCCTTATAAATGATTCGTCTAATTACTTTTCTTTGCTCTTTATTTTGCGTCTTGCAGTTGTCTGGTTCTTTGAGCGCTCAGGATACTGCAAGATATGAGTGGGATTTAACAGATATTTATGCAGACGTCTCCGATTGGCAATCTGCTATGGATCAAGTGTCATTGCGCATTACAGAATTTCAAAACCTAAAGGGCTCGTTGGGCGTTAATGCGCAGTCTTTCCTTCGGGTCATGAGCGAGTACTCTGACTTAAATAAGGAAGCCGCGCGAGTCTATGTCTACACCAGTTTGCAAAGGGACACCGATCAAAGAGAGCCAGAAGCGCAAGCGCGATTTGGGCTAGCTAGACAGATGTATACTGACCTCACGGCGGGTTTATCTTGGATAAACCCTGAGCTGTTAAAAATTGGAGAGGATAAGGTTAATCGATTCTTTGAAGAGGAATCTGATTTGGCTGACTATGAGTTTCTTGTTCGCGATATTTTAAGGCAGAGTCCACATACCTTGGATGAAGCTACTGAAGCAATTTTGGCGCAGGCTGGGATGATCTTATCTTCTCCCTCCCAGATTTATCAGAATTATGCTAACGCCGATATTCCATGGCCAGAAGTTACTCTAAGCGAGGGTGAAACGGTCCTGTTGAATCAGTCGGGTTACGGTCTTTGGAGGGCGAGTGCCAACAGGGAAGACCGCAAGTTGGTTTTCGATACTTTTTGGCAGACTTGGCAGCAGTATGCGGATGGCATGGGAGCTACTCTTGCGAGTGAGGTACAGTCAAATGTTTTCTCTGCTCGCGTTCGCAATCATGAGGGAGTACTAGCGAATAATCTTTTTGATGATGGATTACCACCAGAGATCTATACTCAATTGGTTGCTCAAGTCAATGAAGCCTTGCCAACGTTTCATCGTTATTTGCAACTGCGAGGTACCATGCTTGGAATTGAAGATCTCCGTTACTATGATATTTACCCGCCTTTGGTGAACGTTAACACAGGTGTTTTTGACCTTAAACGCTCTCAAGATATTACGTTTGAGGCGTTGCGCCCCTTCGGAGATGAATACTTGAGCCTCCTTGATTTAGGCTTACAACAAAATTGGATGCATAGCCATCCTCAACCTGGTAAGCGATCAGGGGCATACATGAATGGTTCTGTTTATGATGTCCATCCTTACGTGCTTTTGAACCATAATGACGACTACGAATCGATGTCAACTTTTGCACACGAGTGGGGTCATGCAGTCCACTCATTGTTAGCAAATGCAAATAACCCTTTTGAAACTGCTGGTTATTCAACTTTCATCGCAGAGATGGCGTCAACAATTAATGAGATTCTCCTTCAGGAATACATGATTGCGAACGCCAAAACTAGGGAGGAGCAGCTTTTTTATTTGGGTGGTGCCCTTGAGCAAATCCGGGGAACCTTTTTTCGTCAAACTATGTTTGCAGAGTTCGAGCTAGCGATCCATCAAGCAGCGGAGCTAGGCGAACCACTTACAGGTCCTCGACTAACGGAGATTTATGGAGAGCTCTTAAAACGTTACCACGGCCACGACATTGGTATATTAACCATTGACGATCTGTATACAGTTGAGTGGGCTTTTATTCCCCATTTTTACAGGGATTTTTACGTTTTCCAGTACGCCACGTCAATAAGCGGGGCTGCGTGGTTCGCCGAGCAGTTTCTGGCGGGTGACGAAAATGTTAGAGATGCGTTCATTCGTGTATTAAGTGCGGGAGGCTCGGACTATCCGCATAATATCTTGTTGAATGAGGCGGGGTTAGATATGACCTTACCAGAGTCTTATGATCCAATTTTACGTCGAATGGATTCGTTAATGGATCGTATAGAGGCCCTCTTATAACGGACTAAAATGAAAGGTCTAGTTTAAGGGTTTTATTTGAATTTTCCTAAACTGCGTGGGATGACTCTCAGCCTGAATCGCTATGTAACCTTCCGATAATTGGAGGCTTGCACCAGCCTCTAGGAGACGCCTTGCATCGGCATCGTCTTCATCAAGTTGCATATCATTCAATATAAATACCGACTCTCCGTTTATCCTATGCATCAATTCATCACTCCCTTGGACTTCAATTTCGGCGGTTACCCACTGATCGCCATGGAAAGTTTTAGAAGTTGAATTAGTGCAGTGCTGTGTTATCAATTTGTTATTCATAACCATATTGGTTCCCGGAGTGCATACATTTAATGTAGTTCTGTCATCTATCCCATTGCCACCTAAGAATTGAGATTCAATACTCACTGGAAATTCTTGGTTTATCGTCATAGTTGCGGGATCTTGACTGTGGAGCATCACTCCATTGTTGCGATATGCCCATCCGGGACCATTTTCAACTTGCTCTCCAATAAATCGATATTCAACTCTTAATACATAATGAGAGAATTTATCCTCGAAGAATAGGTGTCCAAATTCGCCATTGAATCCGTCCCAGTTTTCGTATGAAACTGTCAATAGGTTATCCTCAACACGGAATGTATTTCTATAATTTACTCCTAGTGGTTGGCCAGTGAATTTAACTTTCCAGTTGGATAAATCTTCACCATTAAACAGATCTATCCATCCGGCATTAGGCTGTCCGTTAGAATTTAAATATGCGACGCAGATCATCGCCGCAAATATATAAGCTAAAACTTTTTTATATTTTTGGATGATCATATAACCATTCTACAACCTGTGAGCTGAACGATTCTGAAACTCGAGGCACATGAGATCCCTCTGAGATAGTCCAAAGCTCGCTAGAGCCACCTTCTTGACAACCGTTATTATAGAGAAGCACTGATGATTCATGTCCCTCGAGACTTGATTCTAGGTCTCTTAATTCCCTTTCTACTCCTTCATCAGTGCATTGATTGTATTCTGCCCATTGAATTACGCTTTCCTTTGCGCCAGGGTAATCATTACCCTGGATATCACCACCTTCATAACGAATGGTAGAGTCATCAGTTCCATGAATTTGCAGGACATGTACTGGGTTTTTCGGGGCTGCTCTTTCATCTGCATGACTTGCACCTGCCAGACTAACAATTGCTGCGATGCTTTCTGAATTATTGTAAGCAAGCTGGTAAGACATAAACCCTCCGTTGGAATGCCCAACTAAGTACACTCGATTAGAATCGATATTGTATTCTTCTTTCATTCTTTCAATGATGCCCATGATATAAGCATTATCATCGATACTTGGCTCTTGAAAATTGCAACAGGCGCTGGTTGCATTCCAGAAAGTGGCCTGCCTGCCACTTGATTCTCTTGTGCCGGTTGGTGCTACTAGTAAGAAATTATATTTATCAGCAATACGACTGAATCCTAAGTAAGAATCCTGGCGCTCACCATTGCTGCCATAGCCATGCAAGAGAATGATAAGAGGTGTTTTTTCCGCGCTGCTATAGCTTGAAGGAACAGTTACTGTAACTTCCCCTCGTCCAAAATCAATACCCTGAGATAAGGAGTTTGCAGAGAGAAGGGTGCAGAATAAAAAGGTAGTGAGGTGTTGTTTTTTCATTATTATAATCCCAAAATTACGTCATAAAGTCTTATCTAATTATCTTGTGTTGTCGCGCTCGATAATTAGGGGGTGAGTATTATTTTTCCAGTGGTCTTCCTCGCCTCCAGATCCCGGTGCGCTTCTTGTGCATCAGACAGTGAGTAAAAGTGTTCAATACGCAACTTTAACTCATCCTTTGCTATCCAATCAAAAACATCGCCACTTCGCCATTCTAGAGACGCCCTGTCTGCTGTGTAGTCAAATAGAGTTGGACGCGTCAAGAATAGAGAGCCTTTTGGACCTAGCGTTGCCGGGTTAAATTCAGTTACTGGTCCACTAGCATTTCCGTAAAGCACCATGTAACCGAGTCTACTCAGGCAGTTAATGCTCTTCTCAAATGTTGATTTCCCAACAGAGTCATAGACTACATTAACGCCGTCTCCAGCAGTAATTCTGCTAACCTCAGCTTCAAAATCATCTTTAGAGTACAGAATCACTTCGTCTGCGCCGGCTTCTTTTGCTAATTCTGCTTTTTCTTCGGTTGAAACCGTGCCTATTACATGACCTCCCGCGTTCTTAACCATTTGGATGAGTAGGAGACCAACGCCACCAGCTGCGGCATGAATGAGACAGCTATCTCCTTGTTTAACGTGATAAGTTGATTTACACAGATAATGGGCAGTGCAACCCTGCAGCATCGCGGCGGCACCTTCATTGAAAGAAACACCATCTGACAGGCTGACGAGTTTTTCTTCAGGAACTGATGCATACTCCGCATAGGCTCCAGCTACGCTTGTGTAGGCAACTCTGTCTCCTATTCGATATTTAGAGACGCTGTCTCCTATTTTCTCCACAGTTCCAGCCGCCTCCAGACCAAGTGTTGTCGGCAGCGGGACTTGGTAAAGCCCCGAGCGCTGGTATGTATCGATATAATTTACACCCGCCGCAGCGACTTTTATTAAAACTTCATTGCTACCTGGGGTTGGCATTTCAACCTCTTCGTAGCAAAGTGCCTCTGGTCCGCCGTACTCGTTAACTCTGACTGCCTTCATTTGTGTCCCTCAGAATATTTCGCTTCCCTTATTTATCTCAAATTTAAGATCCTTAAACAATTTAATTGTGGTGAATCAAATGATAAATAGGCTAGACGCCGACCACACTGAGGTTTATTCTCTGGAATCATTAAAAATGGTAACTCCGGAGGGTCGAATACATGTTTCCCTTAAAACAGTTGTTAATCATAGTCTTATTTTTCTCCACACTCTCGGTGAGCGCACAAGAGTCACGAATAGATCTCACTCAGAGGATGGTCGACGCAACTAATGCTTTTGTGTCCAGTTTGAGCGCTCAACAGCGTAACAACGGAATCTATGCTTTTGATGATGAGGAGCGTTTTAATTGGCATTTTATACCTCGAGACCGAAAAGGAGTTCCTTTTCGGTCAATGAATGAGTCGCAAAAAAGTGCGGCTCAAGATTTGTTGAAGACTTTTTTTAGTGCAAAAGGTTATCAGCGAGCAGAGGCGGTCCGCTCGTTAGAATCTGTACTTGCTGAAATAGAGGTGAATGGGCGCTTTGACAGAGATCCTGATCTTTACTTTCTTACCGTATTTGGTGACCCAAGCTTGGACAGTAACTGGGCTCTCAGGTATGAGGGGCATCACTTGGCCTATAATTGGACTTTTGTTAGTGGAGTTGGAATTGCGAGTTCACCACAATTTTTTGGTTCTAATCCAGCTGAAGTGAGAGCAGGGAATAAAGCGGGCACTCGAGTTCTCGCTGCCGAGGAAGATCTTGGTCGAGATCTTGTTAGTTCTCTATCTGGCGACCAAAAGAGCTTAGCTATTTTGGATATTGACGTGCCAGGTGACATATTTACAGCTGCAGAAAAAGAAATTTCGCCTCTAGAAAATTCTGGCATAAGGTACCAGGATCTGGATTCTCGGCAAAAAAGAATGTTAATTGCACTGATTGATGAACTAGCGTCAATGCAACCAGAAGTCATTGCCGATGCAAGAATGGAGACTATTCGTTCTGAGGGATTGGATGATATTAAATTTGTTTGGATAGGCGGAACTGAGAGAGGCGACCCGCATTATTTTAGAGTGCAAGGGGCAAGCTTTTTGATTGAATACGATAATACTCAAAATAACGCAAACCACATTCATTTAGTTTGGCGTGATTTTGCAGGAGATTTTGGACGAGACTTGATAAGAATGCATTATCAGGCAGCGGCGAGTGTTTATGGTTCTATCCACAATCACAAATGATAAACCTCTACTATTCCAAGGCGGCGAGATGACTAAAACACTGCGTTTAAAATTATTACTCCTCTTGAACATTACCTGCATAGGAAATGGGATTGTTTCTGCACAACAGGCCACTGATGTTCAGCATTCCTATAATGCGGGTGTGCCGTTTTTAGTTAATACCTTTGATGTTGATCAAGTGAGAGTCGTGCCGATCAAGGGTCTGGAGAATCCGTTCTCAATGGCTTTTAGAGATAACGGCGATATCTTGGTGACTGAACGTTATACGGGAAAGCTTAGGCTTATTAGAGACGGGAAACTGATTGAAGAGGATATAAGCGGAGTTCCTGAGATTTATACAGGAGAATTTCGCTCTGGATTGATGGATGTTGCTTTTCATCCGGACGACGATCGTACAATTTATCTTACTCATCACAAACGAATTGTGGTGGATGGAGAAGAAGAGAGGGTGGTGGTTTTGATTCGCGCTCGACTCATGGAGGATCGACTTGCGGATGTCACAGAAATTTTTCAGGCGCAGGGTCTCGATCGGGGGATTGCTGCGTCTAAACTGATGTTTACGCCTGATAAAAAGCTCTTAATGTCGCTAGGTGGTGCATATATGTATGCAGGGTATGGCGAATACGCCCAAGACCCCTCGGTGCATCTGGGTAAATTACTAAGGTTAAATGACGACGGCACGCCGGTTGAAGATAATCCGTTTATTGACACAGGCGAGTATCTACCTGAAGTTTTTACAGTTGGTCATCGAAATATAATTGGGCTTGATTACCATCCCATAACTGGGGAGCTATGGGCGACCGAGAATGGACCTCAGGGAGGCGATGAGGCAAATATTATTACAAAAGGAAGCAACTATGGCTGGCCTCTCGTCTCATACAGCAGACAATACCGTGGTGATTGGGTAAGTGACTCTCAATGGTCGGATGATTTTGAGCAGCCTTACGTCATCTGGTGGCCATCTATTGCTCCGTCTGGCATCACTTTTTATTCAGGCGACAAGTTTCCAGAGTGGCAGAACAATCTATTCGTCGGTTCCATGATGGAGGGGCGAATACCAGGTACCGGTCATGTTGAGCGAGTCGTTTTTAACAGCAGGGGTGAAGAAATCCGCCGAGAGGGAATATTAAGAGAGCTCAAGTCTAGGATCACAGATATTCAACAAGGCCCAGATGGTAAGCTTTATGTTCTGGTTGACGAAGAAGATGGAGCACTGCTCATACTTGAACCTGTGCTCTAATTAACCCTTGATTGGTTTGATTTTTACTTAAAAGTGGAGGAGACAGATATGTTTCGTCTGAAGAGAGTATGTTTGATCCATATATTGACTCTGACAATATCAAACTTGGTATTTGGTCAATTAACTGACGTGGCTACCGACAGTGGCACTTATCGAGGTCATATTTCTCCAGTTGATGAGAAGGTAACAGTTTTTCAGGGCATTGGTTATGCTGCTCCACCCGTGGGTGATTTACGATGGAAACCCCCATCGCCAGCCATACCCTTTGCTGGAGTGAGAGAAGCGGATCGTGTGAGTGCAGCTTGCTGGCAGGCACGAAATTCAGATGCATCGGTATATGCTCGTGGGAATTTAAATAGGTCTGAAGATTGCCTCTATCTGAATGTGTTCACTGGTTCTGATGGGTCTGATGCAGACTTGCCCGTGATGGTTTGGTTTCATGGCGGTGGAAACACGGCTGGGCATGGTGGACCTCTAATTTTTGATGGTTCCAATCTGGCCAAGAGAGGCGCTGTTGTCGTCACGGCGAACTATCGTTTGGGTGCCTTTGGTTTCCTTGCACATCCTGCTCTTACTAGTGAGTCAGAAAATAACTCCAGCGGTATGTATGGGATTCTTGATCAGATCGAAGTTCTTAGGTGGGTGCAAAGCAACATTGAAGGCTTCGGGGGCGATCCGGATAAGGTCACAATTTTCGGTCAGTCAGCAGGTGGTACCGATGTTTGCTTGATTATGTCTTCGCCTTTGTCTGAGGGGTTAGTTGATGGGGTAATTGGGCAATCGCCTGGTTGCATAAAAACGTCAAGAACATTGCCGGCGGGAGGTCATGAAAGTGGCCAAAATTTTGCGAGTGCCCTTGGTATTAGAGGCTTAGGTGCGAATGCATTGGAGGAGATGCGAGACGTCCCGCCAGATCAAATCGTTGCTGCGATGGGAACTGCCGGCTCAGGAGGAGGACCTTTAGTCGACGGCTGGGTTATTCCCGAAAGACCTTATGATTTGCTAAAAGATGGCCAGCAGAATCAAATTAACGTTATGGTGGGTGGGTTAGCAGACGAGTACTTTGGTCTATCACATCTGGCTTCAGAGATTTCCAAAGAGGAACTTGAAAACTATCTGGACCGTGTGTTCGGGAAACAGTCATCTCAAGTTCAAGAGGCCTATAAAGATGAGATTTCAGATTCTCCTCTGAGTGCGCAAAAGATTATTAATGGTGATAACGGCTTCATCCTATCCTCTCGAATGTGGGGGAGGTTGGTAGAGTCTCGCGGAAACGATGCTTATGTCTATTACTTTACCCGACCTGCACCGGTATTTAGACTCTACGTCCCAGAGAAAAAAGATTTAAATGGTGATGGAGGGCAGCGAACTCTTGGTGCTTATCATTCTGGTGAGCTGGCGTATGTTTTTAACAATTTAGATTTCGTCGGTCTGGGCTGGGATGACATAGATCATAAATTATCAGACACAATAGCTGAATATTGGGTAAATTTTGCAAGAAATGGAAATCCTAACGGACCAGGTCTCCCAGAATGGCCGACCTATAACTCTTCTGCTGACGTCGTTCAAATTTTTGATGAAGATGTGAGGGCTTCGGTTCATCCTCGTAAGGAGCAACTAGATCGAATGGAGAAGATTTTTTTGGACAATCGATAAAGGTAAAGGATATTTTTTAAGGACGAGGGGTTCGAGACTTCGGTCCCAGCTGGGTTGGCAAAATCTCATAAGCAAGACTTACCCAGTCGCATAGGATTGGTCTCGTATCGCGCGGATCAATTATCTCCTCAATTCCAAAAGCTTCAGCTGTACGCAAAGGGGACCTAAATTCCTCAAGCATATCTTCGAGCTCTCTTCGGCGCGCTTTTGGATCGTCAGCTGCTTCGATATCGCGTCGGTAAGCAGCTTGTACGCCGCCCTCAATAGGTAGTGAGCCCCAATCGGCAGAGGGCCATGCATACCGGAGATTTAATCCGTCCCTACCATGACCGCCTCCAGCAACTCCATAGCAGCGCCGAATGATAATAGAGACCCAGGGTATAGTCGTTTGGTAAACGGCCATCAGCGCGCGACTTCCCAAACGCACGGTTCCTTCTTCTTCAGCTTTAACGCCAATTAAGAATCCTGGATTATCAACCAAGTTGATCATTGGTAAATGGAAAGTATCGCAGAGATCTACAAAACGCATCATCTTTTCTGACGCTGTGGCCGTAACGGCTCCACCATCAAAGTAGGTATCATTTGCCATCAAGCCCACTGCATGACCTTTTATTCTTGCCAGACCTACGACAAGGGATTTCCCGTAACCCGGGTTTATTTCAAAGAATGATTCCTTGTCGCATATCGAGTCGATTACCTCTCGTATCTCGTACATCTGTCGGCGTTCTCTCGGTATAACTGAGAGAAGCGATTCGTCTCGCCTGTCAGAGGGGTCATCGTTTGGAACGATGGGAGGCATTTGCCAAACGTTTTGAGGTAAGTAGGAAAGGAAATCTTTTATAACTTTGAACGCGTCGTCTTCGGAATCGACTTCGTTATCCACGGCTCCGCTTAAACTAGTGTGAATATGGGATCCACCGAGTTCATTTTTTTCAACAGATTTCCCAAATCCCCTTTCAACTACTGGAGGTCCCGCTACAAACAGTTGACTAGATCCTTTTATCATCAAAGAGAAGTGAGAAATCGTAACTCTGACAGCGCCTAAGCCTGCTACAGAGCCCATGCAGGCGCATACAACCGGAACCACGCCCATCAGCTGCATCGTAGTTTCGAGTCCTTTAAGCGCGGGAACATAAGAATGACCCGCCATCTCCAGTGTTTTTACGCTGCCACCGCCACCACTGCCATCGACTAGACGAATTAAAGGTAATCGCATTTCTAGAGCATATCGTTCTCCGTAGCCCGACTTATCGCCTACCTTGGCGTCTGCAGCGCCTCCGCGAACTGTAAAATCATCACCTCCGACAACCACTCGTCGGCCGTTTATATCGGCGGTCCCAAGAACAAAATTTGAGGGGACGAAATTCAGAAGTTCACCATCTTCACCATAGTTAGCTTTTCCTGCTAGAGCACCGATTTCATGAAAGCTATCTTTGTCGACTAATTTTTCTACTCGTTCGCGAACGGTCAGTCGTCCATTTTCATGCTGTCTCTGGATTCTCTCTTCGCCACCCATACTTCTGGCTAGCGACTCTCGATGTTTTATTTCATTGATTTCTTTTTGCCAAGACATCTATTTCCACCGCGTGATTTTTTTTAGGAATTAAATTTTTGGATGCAGTTAAAAGTGAGTAATAAATCCACGAGCTTCTTCAACGTGAAAGTCAAGTCTATCTGAATAGAGAACCACTACTCTTGTTAAGAATACTCTCATAGATTATTTCGATTAAAGTGATGGAGCGGCGCAGTAGAAATTTTCCGCTTCATCTGTGCTCCCTCGGCCAGAGTACGTGGCAACCTCTGGGTAAACGCAGAGCGGTCTGCTGCGGGTCACTTCTCCATTTACCACCTTAGAAGCTTTGAGAGAATCTGGTGCAATACCATTCTCCACCCAGTTCTCAAGCGCAGAGAGCGCATCAAATCGATCTGGACCTGGTCCGCCAGAGCAGTGACCCATTCCAGGGACCATGAATAAACGAAAGAAGTTTTGTGTCCTATTGAGCGCGGTCGAATAGCTTGAAGCCCGCATATCATCTGCAATTGTGCCAACGACACTCTCGTAATAATTGATTGAGGCAACTGGGGATATATCTGGATCGCTCCAACCATGATAAACAATTAGCTTTGAGCCATTATCCCGCAGGCGTCTTAAATCGGGATTGTTTGAATCCACGGAGTTCCCTACTTTTTGGAGGGCATATTCTAGATCTTTATCAAAATCAAAACTCGTGAAGTCCCAATCAGGATCATCGAATACAAACCATCTGAAAAATCCTTCCCCACCTAGCCAGTGAAGTGAAGTAAAAGGCTCAGCTCCAGTTACCCACCGCCCCCAGCCACCTGGATCAGCTTCACCTCCAGGAACCAAGCCTGGATAGATTAAGTCGCCATCAGAAGTTTTAACTCCGGACCAAATTTTTTCGACGGCTGAAACTTGTTTTTCTGTTAGGCAAGAGCTGTTATCTGTGCCCACTGGGCACTGTATGGAGGATGGTTCAAAATTACATGCGAGTGGGTTTTGTAAAATCCCATCCTCGATGCCATCAAGTGCATCGCAAGCTTCATTTACCGCCTTACCAAAAGCAGGTAGCTTCGATCTTGGAATCCAAGACTCTTGATCTTCCAGCATCGCTAATGAATACCAGAGGTGCGCGCCAGCGTAAAATCGAGTCCAGTCATTCGCGGGATTCCCAGCAACGATACCATCGAAATCATCAGGGTAGCGTTGTGCCTCCATGAGTCCCATCTGACCACCTTTTGAGCAGCCTGTATAGTAGGAATACTTTGGCGGCTCTGTGTAAAACGCTTGAGTAATAGATTTGGCGTTAATGGTGGTAAGGTGCAGTGCCCGATGGCCGAAATCTTCAATTAGATCTTGTCGACCAGACGCCCACGAGGCATCGAAAAGACCGGCGCTCTGATCATGACCTGTGTCAGTGCTTGCGGCTGCGTAACCCCTAGTCAGAGCACTCGCAAGCGCAGAGTAACTTATAACTCCTGCCATTCCACCATTTCCGACACCATTATATTTACCGTTCCAGTTATCTAATGGTAACCAGACCTCGAAGTTAATTGCAGGGTCCGTAACGCCAACAACTCTGCAAAAAGCTGGGGTCATCAAATTGCTATCGCGCCCGGGTTGTCTAAAACTATTTGCTTCGACAATTTCTGCTGAGGAAATAGTGGTGTTCTCCAAATCTAAAGTATTATTAGTAAGTAGTGGACAGGCGCTTCGTAAATTTGGCGTATCTTGCGCCTTAGCAATAGACAAAAGGCTTGATGAAATCACAAAGGCTAGAATGAATTTTGTCATCTTTAGGTGAATTCGCATGGTGAGTAATTCTCTTTTATTATTTGGTTTTATGGGAGAGCTGTTATGATTATTTTTTTTCAGTTCAAGTCATCGCGACTAGGCAGCGGAAACAATACGGAAGTGTTAGCAACATACTTTTGATAGGTTGGATCTGAGCCCCAGCGTTTTTGCCCACTTTCTTCAAGAAGTTTGACTCCACTCACTTTGACTAGCAAGAATGTCACGAAAATTGGTGAGATAAGAGCCGCATATTGCCAACCGACGAGGGTAGGATAGGCAATGATGGCGATACCAAGCCAAAGAACAATTTCTCCAAAGTAATTAGGATGTCGGGAATATCTCCAGAGTCCAGTAGTGATAAACTTTTCGGCATTGTCAGCTTCATTTCTAAATTTCGTCTTTTGTCGATCAGCCATAACTTCAATTGAAAACCCAACTAGCCACAAAAACAATCCAATGCCGACCCAAATACCTAAGGGACGTTGCGTCATTGAGGTGATTGAGGCTAATGCTGCTGCCATGGTGATAAACACCCAAGCACCGCCAAGTGTCCATGTAAATAGATAACGCCAAAATCGTTTTTTGAGCTCTGTAAATCTTCTGTCTTGCCCCGCTTTTTTAACGCGCAAAAACAGAAAGCTCCCCAACCGAATGGCCCAAATGGCAACCAAAACTGCAATCAGCAGTCCTCGCAAATCGAGTAAAGGATGCATAAAAACTGCAACTGTGACTGCGCTGATATAAGAAAGGGAACCGGTTAGATCAAAATAATGCTCTGTTTGATAGTAATAGCTTGGAATAAACACCAACCAATGAAGAATGAAACCAATTCCTGCGCATATAGCAAAGAGTGGCACTCGAGGGACGTATACACTTCCTTGACTTCCAGCAACTACAAGTGCCGAACTTATTAGCAGGATGACAATTATTCCAACGAGTGGTTTGATCATAAATCAGGCCTTAAAAATTAACGCGAGCTAAGGCTATGCCGCTCTCTCCAGCTACAGCGTACAGCAAATAAATTTGGTCACCCTCTACGTAAAGTGCTGGGTCACGTAACTGGTTAACCTGTCCATACGCTGTGCTTCGCACAGATGGTTCAACGGGCGCGTTCGCACCCTCCCAGTCAAACTCTGGTTTTAATACCATGACTTCTTTAGACTCGCTCCAAGTCATCCAGTCTGAACGAAGATCAATCGTGCTTAAAAGTATACTCTCTGGAGCGTCCCCCACTCGAGTCCAAAACACGTATAAGTGATCATCGCGGACAATAACAGCCGAATGTCTCATGTTAGGACCAAAGAGGCGCGGTCCTTCCTCGAAGTCTGTAAATCCGTCTTTCGATCGATAAAACTGGCCAGGCATCGCTAAAGCGTAAGTCATTTCATTGTACTTAAATGTTCGAAAATAACTGCGGCCTAAATTCTCCTCGCGAGCAGTAAAATCAATACCGTTCTTTGAAGTTGCCACTCTTGAGTGCTGGAAAGCAGGTCCCTCAAGCCCGTGGTAGTACATTATGATATTTTGTGTTTCGTTATCCACATGCACATCTGGTGATGCAATATGAGGCATGGTGAATTCAAGCGCTAGATCGTGTGAGACCGGTGAACCTAATCCTGAAACTCCGCTACGCGCAGCAGTTAACTCGGCAAGTTGTTCATCTGTGATTGGAGGGGGGGTCGCCGCGAAATAAGATTGCTCAATGGGTAGAGAGCCTGCCTCATGAATTTTCCATGGGCCAGTTAGCTCATCCGAATATGCCAGCCTAATGTATCTTCCCTTGTGATCTGCGAAGTATAGATAATACTTGCCCAGAGGATCTTCTACCCATTCCGGTACTCTTATTAAAGAGGGACCTTGAATATTTTGTCCAATGCTGGGATGTAAGTCAGGTCTGATGATAGGTTGATCCAGCAGACGAGTTACTGTGACTGAATTTAAATTGGTATCTTGAGCATAAATCCCAGAGGTAAAAAGGAGAGATGCTGTCACAATGCTTATGAGTGAACTAAGGGGAAAAATTCGCGATGTCATGAGGAAACTCTATTTTTGTAGTTTTATAGCCTAAGAGTAAGAGCGCGAGCTCAAAATGTCCACACCTCGTGTTATTTGTTTTTAGTCCGTTAAACCCGAACCCATTTGCTTTCTCTTTGACGGTAAATCGACAAAATCTGCTTCTCTCTCCTCTCTGTTGGCATTCATTGCTTCAACGATTTCGTCTTGTTGGAGCATGCTTGCGTTCCATATTCCGATGTAATCAAGCGCGTCGGATGTACTGTGGTCTCTCGCAAAATTTATGATTCTTTTGCTTCCATAAATGGCGAGCGGTGCCTTATTTGCGATTTCTTTTGCAATTTTCATTACACCGCTTAGCATCGCATCTTTATTGGGAAATATTTGGTTCACAAGTCCAAGCGATTTAGCCTCTTTTGCAGACATTCTTCTGCCAGTGTAGGCAAGTTCTTTGGCTATGCCCTCCGGAAGTAACTTGGCTATCCGTGGGAAAGTGCCCACGTCAGCCGTCATTCCAATATTGATTTCGAAGATGCTAAGAAAAGCATCTTCGGTCATGTAGCGCATGTC
Organism: uncultured Pseudohongiella sp.; assembly: GCA_902591495.1. Lineage (GTDB taxonomy): Bacteria > Pseudomonadota > Gammaproteobacteria > Pseudomonadales > Pseudohongiellaceae > UBA9145. Next base: position 48,533 of record CACJAW010000002.1, on the reverse strand, counting down.
GCAGGCTGTAATAAGATCAACTCCACCGCCAATAGCGCCACCTTGAATTGCAGCCAAAACAGGAACACGACTATTCTCCAAACAAGAAAAGGTTTGTTGAAGGTACTTCACGGTGTCATAAAGTTTAGCTCCCTTTACTCGATCGAGTTTTTTCTGCTCCATCGAATTGTCCGATACTTTCTCAGGGTTACCAAAAACAGAGGTATCGATTCCTGAGGTGAAATGAGGGCCAGTGGATGAAATAACGATTACTCTTGCCAATGAATCTTCGTCAATTTTATGAATGATTTTGGGTAATTCGTCCCAAAACTCCGGCACCATACTATTTCGCTTTTCAGGTCTGTTAAGCACCAAATGCGCAATGTTATTTTCGATACTGACATTAAAACAGGTACTATTCATCTCGCTCCTCACTTGTCTCTATTCACTCGGCAATGAAAATTAACAGCATCACGACCACTTTTTATATTCTCAACAACAGAGCCCCAAGATCTTGCCCCGGACGTGGCCATCCGTCGCCGACGGTCATTCATATAGGCATTAAACCTTTCTTGTTCAGATGGTTGCAACAGCGATTCGATGTCAAATAATACTAGCCGATAGTACTTTGCAACAAAATTTTTCGTAAACTGATCGCGAGTCTTATACGCGTCAATCGCTTCTTGTGTTCTCTTATCATCCCTAAAATTTGAGCTGTTCCAAGCATTGCACATTGCTCTAACGTTAGCCATCTCATTATTGTTAATGAAACTTTTGGCATTGGATATTGTGATAAAAATATCGTCAATTTGTTCTGAAGAGACTCCTAATCTCTCTTCGGTAATTTTTGGGTTATCAGCTATTTCTTGCATGAGCTTGTTTAAAACGGCACGATCAATTTCTTCAGGTGCAAGGGTTGGCGCCAAGATCTTTAGGTCTCTGACTTCCCCATGATATTCCTTAACCTCCTCCACTCGGCTCGAGAGATTTAACTCGCCAAGTATGTTGGGTTGCAGCGGCTCTTGAGCAAATACATCTCCAGTAATGAGCACTATAGAAAAAATAAAAAGTTTCATCTTCACATTAGAGCACTCAGCAATTTATCTACTAGTTACGTCGAATTTCTGTTGGAGTAAGCTGTGGATAGTCGATTCCTAGTTGGTCTAAGTATGTTTCAAACCGTTCAGGGTCGTAATAAAGCTCTTCCAACATTGGTTTGAATTTAGCCATGATATCCTGATTTTTATCAATCGCAGGTGGGTCATTGGGGCCTATAAAAGGGCGGTATTGTTCCTCAGCCGTTTGAACGTCGTCAAAATAGTTTTGTGCCTCTTCGACAAGGGTATCGTTTGATATCAGGTCCAGCATAGTTGATGCGATTACCTTTGCACCAGCGATGGCCCCCTTGTGTGCAATAGGGGTTGCCATAGCCATCGCACTTGACCAGTGATGTCCTTGTAATCCGCGAACGTTTGAAGGGTATCTTAGAGTTACAGTTGGCACATTCCAAGAAATGTCTCCAATATCATCTGATCCGCCGGATATTGGTTGTTCGAGGTCCGGTGTTATGCCGGCCAATTCGGTTGCGAGTCCTTCTGGTTCTTCTGCTCCCATGAGCGTTTGCAGTGCTTTAGCAAATTGTTGATCGTTCTCAGACCAAGAGGGGAGTCCGATTTTCTTTATATTCTCATCCATCGCCAGAGCAATTGGTCTATTGAAATGCCGCGGGTAAGCGGCGCCAACAATTTTTCTGGACATTGAGGTGTCAGTCATCAATGATGCGCCCTCGGCGATTTGGTGCAGTGTTGAGAAGTTATTACGTATCCCATCGGCACTAACTTCACGGATGAAGTACCAAACACTCGCCGAGGAAGGAACAACATTTGGCTGATCGCCACCATTACTAATTACATAGTGGGAACGCTGAAGTGGGTGAAGATGTTCTCGCCGATAATTCCAAGCAATGTTCATTAGTTCGACCGCATCGAGAGCGCTTCGTCCTTTCCAGGGGTCGCCAGCGCCATGTGCGGCGACTCCGTCAAAGAGATACTCAACGGATACCAAGCCGGTACCTCGCGCTCGTCCCCAACTGACTGAGAGATTGTTAGATACGTGGGTGAATAAAACCGCATCTACTCCCTCAAAAAGTCCGTCTCTGGCATACCAAGCTTTAGTCCCTAATAATTCCTCAGCTATTCCAGGCCAGATCACTATTGTTCCTGGTAGTCCCTTGCTCTCCATTATTTCTTTAACCGCTAATGCAGCAACGATGTTAACCGCCTGGCCTGAGTTGTGCCCCTCACCGTGACCTGGTGCTCCCTCTATCATTGGCTGACGGAAAGCAACCCCTGGCATCTGTGAGGCTCGAGGGATTCCATCCACATCAGAGCCTAACGCAATCACTGGCTCTCCGCTTCCCCAGCTTGCCCACCAAGCGGAAGGTATGCCGGCAATTCCAAGCTCAACTTCAAAATCGTTTTGTTCGAGGATTTCTGTTAAGTAACGCTGTGTTTCAAATTCTTGGAAGCCGAGTTCAGCGAAAGAAAATAAACTATCAATGATCTCTTGATTGAGTTTTGCCAGTGAATCTATGGAGGAAACAGCCTCAGCCTTTAAGCTATCTAAGTCATTGCTTTGTGCTAAGCCGAACCTAAAGGGCATTATGAGAACGAATAGGAACGCCAAAAAAATCATACGGTTAGTCATTTCACACCTCAAGCTATCGATATGGCCAGTTAGATTACGATTTTTTGATGTTGTATACCACACCGGCAGGCAGATTAGCGTATAAATTTTACTGGTCGACTGTTAAGAGAATTGGGTTGAAGCCGTTTAACTCTATTGAATAAAGTTTATAGAGGAGTAAACCAGTGGAAGCGCTTGTTACGAACGTCAATTGGTTGGCTGTAGGTTTGAGTACTATTGTAAGCTATCTGTTCGCCTCGTTCTGGTATTCTCCAACGGCCTTTGGAGGTAAATGGGCAGCTGGATTAGGGTTGAAGGATGGGGCGCAAGGAGGTTTTTCAATGAGCGCTCTGGTTTGTCAGTTCTTCTCCACTCTCCTTCTCGCCTGGATCATTAGTTTGGCTGTGGCAAATGATTCGATTGCCTTTATTTTTCTGATAAGCCTCACAATTTTCTTCTTCGTACTAACGGCGAACTTAATGTCGGACAATAGTAATTACTCCTCCCTAGTTGAAGCAACTTTCGTATTCGCTATTTCCTTAATAATGACAGCTTGCAATTTTCTCCTCTGATGCTTTTAAGTTCTAATGATGTCACCAAGGCACTGATTTAAATCTGTATGTTGCAAGTTAATGTCTAGCTCAGAGATTCTTTCGGAAGTTACACTTGCGCCTACTAGTAACGCAGCGTCAGCCACCTCCCCAAACATCATCCTTACAATGCCCGCTGGAATTTTTGGTAGAGCAGGACGCTTGATTGAGTCACTTAGAGCTTTTGCAAACCCTAGACTGCTTGCGGGATGTCCAGATACCAGATTAATTGCTCCACTAAATCTTTTATCCGTTATTAATTCAGTCATGATACTTACAGTATCCGGCAAGCTAATCCAGCTCAACATTTGATGGCCGCTTCCAATGGGTCCGACGCAAGCGAGGCGGAATGGTAAGAGCAGATTTTTGATCATGCCACCAGCGGGACTTAAAACAAGGCCAAATCTAAGAAGGCATGTTCGTATTTCTGCAGCTTGAGCCGGCCTAGTGGCTCTTTCCCAGTCCACCGCCAGTTGGGCAAGAAAATCTTTTCCGGCCGGGCTGGATTCTGAAAGAATTGAACTTGAGTTGGTGCCGTAATAGCCGATTGCAGAGGCTGATAAATAGACGTCTGGTTTTTCCTTTAGATTAGCGATTGCATCCGAAAGGATCTCGGTAGTTCGTACTCTGCTTTGAACTATTTGTTCCTTCACTTTAGGGTTCCACCTACGCTCTGAGATGTTTACTCCCGCTAGATTAATGACTGCGCCCAAGTGAATCGATTGATCAAAAAAAATTTCGTCAGTCTCTTGCATGTAAAAAAAAGGGCCCTCGCGTCTATTTCTAACTAGCGGGTAGACAGTGTTACCTTGTTTCGTTAGCTCAGAGTTGATAGCTCTCCCAATCAAGCCCGAAGCACCTGTTAATAATATGTTCATTCAAAATCCTGATTACGCATGAGTTAAGTGAACTCGCGGGGAAAAAGGTTCAGACAAAACTCGACAGAGTTAGTCAGCGGCTATTCCGTATAAGTCATATTCATCAGATGCTACGATTTTAACGGTGATTAGATCACCAGGTTTATGATTTCTTGATGACTCTACATAAACCAGACCATCAATTTCCGGTGCATCACCCGTTGATCGTGCCACAATACTTTCTGTATCAGCCCTGTCCACGATAGCTTCAATCTCGGTTCCAATTTTTGCCGCCAGCTTTTTTTTACTTATGCTTTGTTGTAGCTCCATAAACCTTTCCCAACGCTCTTGTTTTACTTCTTCTGATAATGGGGTGTCCAACTTATTAGCATCAGCGCCGTCAACCGCCGAATATTTGAAACAGCCAACACGATCTAGTTGGGCATTATTTAAAAAACTGAGAAGTTCTTCAAAATCTTCCTCAGTTTCTCCGGGAAAGCCGACTATAAAAGTACTTCTAACAGTGATATCCGGGACTAATTTTTTCCAGCGTAAGAGTCGCTGTAATGTGTTTTCTGTTGCAGCAGGACGACGCATGGCTTTGAGTATTTTTGGGCTTGCGTGTTGAAAAGGTATGTCTAGGTAGGGCAATACTTTTCCCTCTGCCATGAGTGGAATGATCTCATCGACATGGGGATATGGATAGACATAGTGTAATCTTATCCATACGTTAAATTCTGCTAGTGCTTCGCAAAGTCCCTTCATGTTCGTTTTAACTGGGAGACCTTGCCAAAAGCCTGTTGAGTATTTTTGATCAACGCCGTATGCACTCGTATCTTGCGAGATCACAAGTAATTCTTTTGTGCCGGAGGTTACTAGTCTCTGAGCTTCATCCAATATATCCGCGATAGGTCTACTGACAAGTTTGCCGCGCATAGAAGGAATAATGCAGAAACTGCACTTATGGTTGCAACCCTCAGAAATTTTTAGGTATGAGTAATGCTTAGGCGTGAGTTTGACCCCTTGAGCGGGCAGCAGGTCTATGAAGGGGTTATGCTCTAATTTTGAGAGTGGCAGATGTTCACGAACTTGTCCGACAACATGTTCATAAGCATGAGGACCTGTTACTGCCAGCACCTTAGGGTGTTTTTCAGTAATTAGGTCGCTTTGAGCCCCGAGGCATCCTGTGACAATGACCTTACCATTCTTTTCAAGTGCCTCTTCAATAGCGGATAAAGACTCATCTTTTGCGCTATCTATGAAACCACAAGTATTTACTACCACTATGTTTGCGTCATCATAGCTCGGCGTTATTGCGTAACCATCCCGCTGAAGCTGGGTTAATATACGCTCAGAATCCACCAGCGCCTTTGGACATCCCAGAGAAATGAAACCTACTTTATTTTCGTTTTGCATTACAACTGCAACAGTTCTTGCATCACTTTTTGATGTGACTGAAACTTAAACATTCATTGACCAATTTTCGATCTTTCCTGTTCGACGAGTACACGCCTGAGTATTTTTCCGGAAGCAGATTTTGGAATTTCGTCAACTATTTCAATTTTTCTTATCTTTTTATGAGGAGCAACCTGCTCTGCTACAAAATCCATTATTTCTTGGGGATCCATGTCCTGATTTAGGACGACGAAACCTTTAGGGATTTCGCCAGCTTCTTCGTCGGGGCTTGGGATGACGGCTGCATCCACGATCGCCTCATGGCCTACAAGAATAGCCTCGAGTTCAGCAGGTGCGACTTGATAGGCTTTATACTTTATGAGTTCTTTTACGCGGTCAACAATGAAGAAGTAACCATCCTCGTCCGCATAGCCGATATCGCCAGTGTGAAACCACCCATCCTTGTCAATACAGTGATTTGTAGCCTCTTCGTTATTTAAATAACCCTTCATTACGTGAGGTCCCTTTATAAGAACTTCACCTCGTTCATTAAAGCCGAGTTCTTTTCCCGATTCGGTGTCTATGATTTTTGAATAGGTATTTGGCACCACACGACCCACAGCACCTACCTTATCGGTGGGAACTGGTATCGTGTTTATGTGTGATGCACCCGCAACCTCTGTCAGCCCATAACCTTGGTAAATTTCACAACCCAGTCGGTTTGCGCAGGCCTGCTCTAGCTCTTGGCCTAAGGGAGCCGCCCCGGAACTTATTAATCGAATGCTGGAAACGTCATATTTTTCAACAAGAGGATGCTTGGATAAAGCCAACACAAGAGGAGGCACAAGATTTAGGCATGTTATTTTGTATTTTTCAACGATTTGCAAGAATTGTTCTAGATCAAATCGTGGCATGGTAACAAGGCTAACCCCCTTGAAGATCGCCAAGTTGAGAATTAAGACCATCCCATAGATATGGAAAAAAGGAAGCACACCAATCAACACGTCATCGTCGGTTAGGGTATTTATTGAAGTTGTCAGAACCATATCAGATACGAGATTCTCATGCGTTAGCATGACCCCTTTGGATAATCCGGTCGTACCACTAGAGTATGGGAGTGCTACTAAATCATTCTTTGGATCTATAGCAACCTCGGGAGGGTTGCCGTCGTTACTCAGGAGTTCAATAAATGGTGTCGCGCCTTCCGCTTCGCCAAGAACAAAAATTTCCTCAATACCACATTTTTTTGCCGCTGGGAGTGCTCTATCCATAAAATCTGGAATGGTTATCAAAAACTTGGCGTTTGAATCGTTGAATTGATGGACTAGATCATTAATAGAGTATAAAGAATTAACGGTAGTATTTATTCCACCTATTGATGCTACTCCGAGAAATATAGTTGCGTATTCGGGCATATTTGGGCAGAAAACTGCACAAACGTCGCCTTTCTTGAATCCTCTTTGATGGAGTCCGGCAGCTAGGTGATTGATTTGCTTTTTTAATTCTGTATAAGAAAGAGTGCGGCCTGATACTCCATCTATCAGGGCAGGTTTTTCTCCAAGTTCATTAGCTCTTTGTAATACAACTGAAGTTAAATCTTTATGGGGTACTGCTACCTTTGGGTCGTTGTTTTCGAAAATCAAAATAGTGTCCTTTAGCTTATTTATTCTTACGCAATAACTTTGAAGTCATAACGCATAAAATATTTTTCAATATTTCCTCTACTTATAGTTTGTTATGAAATTCTTAGGCAGACATTCCCCGGGCAGATATTTGCCACACGGCCTCGACCTTATCATTTCGTATGGCATACATCTGATTGTATAAATTAACGACGGGATCACAGTGAGATACGATTAATTCAACTGTGTCTCCGACTTTATAGGTTCGAGATGCGTCAGATTCATAACGTATAGTTCCAAATTCATCTGAACCAGAACTGTAAGAAATACCGGTTTCGCCTTTGATTCGAGACCATGGCCTATTTATGGTGCAAGCCTTTGCTCCAGCATCTGTAGTGGCTCGTCCTTCATATTGATCATTGAGAACGGTAGTTAAAATTGTTAATGCGGGTTGGAAATCTGAATAAATCTCATTGTTTGATTCACCCCCAATATCGATGTATTGGGCATCCATAAATACATAGCTTCCAACCTGAATATCTGTGAGTCCTCGGGTTTCATGATCAATGTTGTAGGTGCCAGTCCCACCGCCACTGAAAATTTCTGTGGTTAGTCCGCTGCTGTTGAATAAATCATAAGTCTCAGATGCCGCGTTGAGCCTGCTCAGAGTTTGTGATCGCCTTTGATCAAAACCTTTAACATGCTGTGATCCACCGTCATAGCAAAGTAGGCCGCGAAGCCTTAATCCAGGTAGCTGTTCTACTAATTGGGCAAGTTGTAAAGCTGGCTGCCCTGGGGTAATTCCAGTGCGATTACCACCTGGGTCAACATCAACAACTACATCCGCAATGATATTCATGGAAATAGCCGCCTCCGATAATAATCTTGCGTTGTCGGGAGAATCGGTGGCCTGAATAAAGTCACCACATACTTCCCGAAGTTTCATAGCTCGTCGAATTTTAGTTGCAGTAACGTTAGTCGTTGTCAGTAATATTTTTTCGATGCCGTTCTGAAACATAGCTTCAGCTTCGCTTACTTTGGCAACGCATATACCGACAGATCCAGTATCCATTTGCATTTGCGCAATAACCGGCGTCTTGTGAGTTTTCGCATGAGGGCGGCTTGCGATTCCATTTAGGGCTGTTGTGTTTTGCATCTTGGCGATATTTCCTTCAAGAGCATCCAAATCTACACATAGCGCTGGTGTGTCGAGTTCCCACTTCGAAATATCTTGCTGCATTTCTCCGTCGACGAAGAGCGCTTGTACTTCATTTGCGCTGTATCCTCTCACCGAAGTCGGCAGCCAAACTGCAGCTGCGCTTGTAGTTTGCAGGAAACGACGCCTGGACATTGATGTACGATGCATATGATCACCCTTGAGTTTTTATTTATTTTTAAATTACAAACACACCTTTGGAAAATAAAGCATACTCCCTTACGACCCCATTCTCTACAGAACTTAGCTTTAAGGAATTATCTGGTTTGCAAATGTTCAGGAATATTAACTCCCTGCTCTACATAGTAACGATATGCGCCAGGGTGGAGAGGGACTGTTACCCCTGCCAAGGCGCTGTCGATTGACATGGAGTCAGTGGCACTGTGTATTTCTTGTAGAGTAGCCAAATTCTCCCAAAGCATTTTGGTCATATCGTATACAATTTTCTCCGGAACATCCTCTCTTACGATGAGTATGTTTGGGCTTGCTACCGTGTTTATTGTCTCTACTTGAGTCGGATAGGTTCCCGGTTCAAGTTCGTATGATTCCCAGAGCGGGAATTCATAGTTTAAACTCTTGATTTCCTCTTCGGTGAAGTCAAGTATTGTCATCTCCTCCCCTAGAAGGGCGTAGGCTCTTGTAATGGCAGTGACAGGAGGGCCAGCCGGAACGTTCATGCCCACGATATTGCCATCTTGCAACGCGTTAGCAGAGGGACCATATCCCATGTAAGCAACGGATAGCTCTTCCGACCAGTTAATGTCCAAAGCGTCGAAAATATAGAAGCCTGTGAACTCAGCCCCAGAGTTGCGCATGCCGATTGAGTAGCGCTCACCGTTAAGATTTTTAAGGTCCTGTATCGTGCCGGTTGTCGTGAGATCTGACTTTAAAACAAAATGCTCAACGTTCGGCCACATTGCACTTACTGACCTTAAATTTTCCTGAGGATTGACTATTGGTCCGGATCCGCCATAAGCCCAGGCACCAAAGATGCCCAATATCAGGGCGAATTGAGCCTGATCATCACGCAAGAGTTTTATGTTTTCCATTGACCCGGCTGAGCTTATTGCTGTTAATGAAAAATCAATATCCTGTGATGCTGAAACCAGGGTTGATAGCGCAACTCCGACGGGATAGAAGGTGCCTCCCGTTGTGCCAGTAGATAAGACGTAAGTGCGCTGCGAATCTGCCTGCTCATTACAACAGGCTAGCAATAGGCAGATGAGAGTTAAAAAAGTTAGGCGGAACAACGGCTGCACCTTATTTATCGTTCAGTACAGTCTACATTGGGTTTAGTAGAAGTTCTATTCTCCTTATGGGCATGAACCAGGCATTTTAGAGATCCATTCTCGAATTATCTCAATTCCTCCTTGGTGAACAAGGGAACGTCCTAATTCAGGCATCATTTCATCGGGTTGATCAGATAGCATACGATACATCAGGATTGACTCTTCCGGTGACCCAGGGACTATGCTGTATTTCTTATTTCCAGCCCCCCCGCCTGCGGCAACCGGGGTCTTGCACACGCCAATGTTAATCATTAAATCGTGGGAACCATCTAGTAATAGTGCTGAGGTATCTGCGGCACCATTTTTGTTGTGGCAATGACCACAGTGCATGTTGAGATAGGCTGCCGCCCGTTGCTCAACGCTGATGTCCGCATCTTTCCAGGAATAGTTAGGTTCTGTCACAGGGATTGAATCTAGCCAACCTTTGGAGACCAGTGTTTCTAGTTGGCTTTCGTAGATACTGTTGCTAATCTTTGCGGATAGTTGGTTCGAAACTGCTCCTAATGGATGCATTTCACCATCAGGATGATCGGTCACGTGACATGCTGAGCATTGGTTTTGGTTGGGCACAAAATAGGTAAATTCTGTATGTTTTTCCTCATCAGAAAGGGCAACCGCTTTGCTGGATCCGGCGACTCTTAGGAAGGCTTCTGTTTGGTTCTCGTTCCATACATAGGGCAGCGCCTCCCAGCCTATATCTCTTTTCACCAACAAACGTGTTTCGACTAAACTGTTCTTTGTCAAATCTAAAGAAGCTAAATTTCTATCATCCACTTGCACAAAGTTTCCTTGTGAGTCGGTCGGGTAATAAAAAGTTTTGCTTAGAATTGTTCCCACGGGATAGATGAGTTGTTCGTCCATCAAATCGATCTTTGTGCCACTTGGAATCCACATAGTCCTGAGCTTGTGTGCATAATCTGAAAATAGAGGATTATTAGGCGCAAAAACCAGACTGCTGTCCGCCGGGGTTAGACTTGTAGAGTCAAGTGTAAACAGATCCCAGTCTGATAGTCTAATGGGATCTTCAATGGCATGAAAAAAAGGTGATCGCTCTGAGCAATTTTGGAGTGCACCTAAACAGAGAAAGCCTGCACAAAGAAGTTTGAGCTGATGAAACTTCATTCTGCATCGAAACTTAATGAAATCTGAGACAGCTTTGGCAAGGTGCAGTCGTGACTTGCAGTATCAAATGTTGGCATTGAAAATCCATTTGAAGCGTCAAGATTAACATATGTCAGGGCATTATTATTTCGCATACACAAAACTTGATTAAATTTTGAGTCCTGCTTTATTGTTCCGTCCCAAACGACATGAGGAATGGGTTTGCCAGTTGCGGATTGAAGCGCCTCAAGGGGCTCCGAGTCAGGGGATGTGCCACCTCCATTGAACTGATTTTCATGGATATGGATGTATTCAGGGAACGGATCATAATTTGGATCGTCAAAGGGCCTTTCCGTGATGTAATAGCTGACGACTAGGATGTTCGCACTATTGTTTTCATTGAAAGTGTTGCCAAAAATTTCTATGTTATCGTTCGCTAAAACCATGAGCCCAGTGCCAGAAGGCACTGTTCCAACAATGTTTCCTGCTGGTGCAAAGTTGCCTGTATTGTTGGTGCTAATTTCATTGTTGAAGACACGAGTGTTAGCTCCCCCTTGAACCGGGAGATTGGGCAAATCAAAGACCAATATGCCGCCGGTGTTATTCACAGCAACGTTGTTATAAACATCTGCATACGTTGAGTTTTCAATTTCTATTCCAGCGACATTGGACTCAGCATGCGAATTACGGACTATGATCTGTGAGGATTGTCCGACATAGATACCAGCATCGGAGGCACCGATCGCGACAGCGCCGTCAATAAGTATATTTGTGGACTGGACTGGATAAATGCCATAAGCGCCATTGGTTGTGGCCGGTCCGTTTGTCCACTCGGTCCTCACATTTCTGATAACAACATTGTTGCTCTCATTAACCTTTAAAGCATCGCCAGTAGTATCCTCGATAGCCAGGTCTTGTATGGTGAAGTTGTCTGCGCTAACCAACAACCCCTCCGCACCCTGTTGTTGATTCTTGAAGGATAAAATCGATGAATTAATCCCCGCTCCTTTTATTGTTACACCGGATACGTTCAGGGATAGGCTTCTTGTGAGACTGTGGACTCCTGCTGGTATTTCTATGACATCCCCGGATTCGGCCTCTATTAGTTGTTGCTGAAGATTCTCTTCAAAACTTATTGGTGGGATGTCTGCTTGTTTTTGTTCACAAGAGGTAATGGATATTATAAAAACCATAATGGTTGGAACACGGCAAAAACACACTTGCATAGGTTAAAGCCTCCCTCTCGTGCGAAAGTTAAGTGCTGTGGATTTTATAGCTAAGTCTTCAAAAAATGAGCTGCATCCTTGCAACTGGCTTTGTCAAAAAAAATAACCGTAAAGAAATCTCTTTTTCTTTACGGTTATTTGCAAAAATTTTTAGTTATTAATCGGAAGACCTTGATTGCGGTCTCACTCTTAATCCAGAGTATTGTGCATCTGTAACCGGATCCAGCCATTCAACGTTCCCTTCATAAATGGTCAATTGAAGGGCATCTTGATCGGGATGAGCTCCATGCCAATGCTCCACATCAGCAGGTGTCCAATAAGGTTCACCTGGATAGAATTCCTCGATTGTCCTTCCTCGAATTTGATGAAGACCAACACCCTCCTCAATCATGAGCAGCTGACCCCAAGTGTGCGTGTGCCAAGAGGAGCGAACTCCAGCTGGGAAGAGAATCCTTACATTTCGCATATCAGGTGTCTGGCTGATTTCTGGCTGGCCGCCCTGGAAGTTACTGGACTGAGCCGAAATCACATCAGTCTGGGTTACAAGCACAGCCAAACCTAAAAATGCCGCTGTAAGTACAGACGTGATTAATTCGATCTTTCTTTTTGGATTATGAGCCATTTGTTACTCCAATTTTTTTTAGAGAAGTGAAGCTAAGAAACTTCCTTTGACAATGAATAGCCTAATGAATCTTTTATGTCAACTTCGGGACCCAGAATAACCTACTCTGGGTCCGTTCTCGCCTCATCAGTCCTATGTTATGATCCTTGAACGATTCACACAATGGGATTTAAAAATAAAGTGGCAATTTCGAAACATGCCCTGAGATTGGCCTTCACAGATAAGTTGAGTTGGCTGCTGTTTGCCTGGTTACTCGGCGCTCAATGGACTTATGGCCAAGAACTAAACCCATTAGAGGGTGATCCGCGAGCTGCGCGGGTTGGTGGATCTATTTTTCGGGCTCAATGTGCAACTTGCCATGGTGCTGATGCAAAAGGAATTGATTCAATAGATGCCCCAGATCTGACTTTGGTTTACGCAGGAACCGGAACATCTGATGAATCTGTCTTTGACAAAATTCGAAATGGTGTGCCAGGCAGCATTATGCCGGCGCATACTTTTCCTGATACAGAAATTTGGATGTTAGTATCGTACCTGCGAAGCATTGGAGTTTCCGGTATTTCCTCTGCTGTAGATGGAAATCCTGATTTGGGTAGAACACTCTTTTCAAACAATTGCGCAGCTTGTCATCGCAAAGGGAATGAGGGAGGTGCTTTGGGTCCTAATTTGTCGAAAATAACAGAGGTCAGATCACTAGAGGCGCTAATTAGTTCGATAAGAAACCCGAGTTTCTCCATATCACGTGGTTATAAACCTGTATCAATTACAACTTCGGATAGTCAGCAGATTCAAGGAGTTATTAAACGAGAGGATGCATTCTCCATTCAGATAATGGACACGAATCAATTTCTTAGAGCTTTTTCAAAAATGTCTCTTAAGGGACTCGAATATGAGGAGCAGTCTTGGATGCCAGTTTTTTCTGAGTCCTTGCTAAGCGACACAGAACTCAGAAATATCATTAGTTTCCTGCAATCAAGTTTGTAGTCTAAATATAGTTGAGAGTAATCGAAGATGAGAAATACAGTTAAATATTCAGAATTGATAGCTACTTCATGGCTGGTTATTTCTTGCGCAGCTTTTGGTCAGTCTAGTGTCGGCCCAAATTACGAAGACATTTTAAACGGTTTTTCTGACCCAACCCGTTGGTTGACTTACTCGGGTGATTACAGTGGTAGACGCCATAGTCCGCTTACTCAGATTACTCCGGATAATATTGGAGACCTTCGCTCAATTTGGACTTTTCAGTCTGGAACCACTACTCGTGGCCGTGGCTGGGAGGGCACTCCTCTGTTGGATGATGGCGTTCTCTATGTAACCGGATCAAACAATTATGCTTGGGCCTTGGATGCACGGACTGGCAGGCCTTTTTGGGAGTATCGGAGAAATCTGCCGGATGATCTAACATACGGAGCCAGCGCACCGGTTAACCGGGGTTTTGGTATGTTAGGTAATCAGCTCTTCATGGTGACTTTAGATGCTCATTTAATGTCATTCGATAGGCGAACTGGAGAGGTTCTCTGGGATCGAGAATTAGCTGATTATCAAATTGGATATTCGGCGACACTGGCGCCTTTGATACTGGACAACAAAGTAATCGTGGGAATATCGGGCGGAGAATACCAGACGAGGGGGTTCATTGATGCTTTTGATCCAGTTTCTGGCGAAAGAATTTGGCGCTTCAATACGATTCCTGGTCCTGGTGAGCCCGGCAGTGAAACCTGGCCCAACGATCCAACCATTCTTGCGCAGGGCGGCGGCGGTACCTGGATGAACGGGTCGTTTGATCCTGATTTAAACTTAATATACTGGGGGGTTGGTAATCCTAATCCCGACTATTACGATGAGAATAGACCTGGCGATAACCTCTATACCGATTCTATTGTTGCTCTGGATGCTGACAGCGGAGAACTTCGTTGGCACTACCAGTTTACACCACATGATGTGAATGACTGGGATTCAAACCATATGCCAGTGCTTGCAAACATCGAGTGGGAAGGCCAGCCAAGGCGGGTGGTCATGGTCGGCAATAGGAACGGATTCTTTTATGTTCTAGATCGCGTTACAGGAGAATTTTTACTTGGCGAACCCTTCACAGCAACCACGTGGGCAAGAGAAATAGGTGAGGATGGAAGGCCGGTGGTCGTGAATGATGGCAGTTTGGGTTGTTTGCCGGATCCTTGGGGCTCTACTAATTTTTATCCGCCTACGTTCTTTCCTGGGTTGGATCTGTTCATTCTTACTGCGCGAGAAACTTGCGCTACTTACGTACCTGAGGAACCAGCTGACACTCGAGGTCAATCCAATTTTGGCGGCACGGTTTTCATTGATGCTGAAGCGGGTTATGGAGCCTTGCGAGCGCTAGACGTGCACACAGGTCAATTGGAATGGGAATTTAGGTATCCATCGCCGACCTTTGGGGGAGTCATGTCTACCGCATCAGGTTTAGTTTTTGCTGGCGATCATGAGGGAAATTTTATGGCTTTCAATGCTGAGTCTGGAGAAAATCTATGGCACTACCAAACAGGCTCAAGAATTTGGGGAGCTGCAGCGATCACCTATATGCTAGATGGGTTACAGTACGTAATGATCCCATCAGGTACGACCTTAACTGCTTTTGCGCTTAAAAGCCCAAATTAGCAAAAATTTTGAGGACTTGGCTTAGTAAAATAAGCTCAAGTTTAGTAGACAAAACGATACTGGGATTTTATGCTTTCAGTCTTTAGTAGCGAGGTTGTAGTGATTGCAACTTATTGTGACCTAGCTAGTCTTAAGCTCTTGTTTTGCGATAGGCTTATAGCCTTGAAATAAAAGAAGTTTTCGTCAAATCGATACCGATAAAATACAGAAAACCACAACGGGAGAAAGCTGAAATGATTGTCAGAAAAATTCTCACTCTACTAGCTCTTACGACACTTGCCATTGCGAACCAGACTATCGCGCAGTCCTACGATAGCAATCCGTCCGCTCAAAAAATGCACTATTACGATATTGCTGACTTTGAGATGCAAGCGTCTGACATAAACTATGCTGATCACATAGCCCCTATTTTGCAGCGAAGCTGTCTGCAGTGTCATAGACCTGGCGGCGGCGGGCCAATGTCTTTCTTATCGTATGATGAGGTCAGGCCATGGGCTCCAGTGATTATGTACAGAACGGCAATTCGCGACAGGATGGGTGCGATGCCACCATGGTATATCGAAAAAGATATTGGTATCTCTGACGGTTTCGAGAGCGACTATTCTCTGTCTGATCTGGATTTAGCAATGATCCAGGCATGGGCTCAAAATGGAGCTCCTCGAGGAAATCCTGCAAACGAACCACCTCCTTATGTTGTGACAGAGGGCGAAGACTGGACCTTAGGTGAGCCTGATTTGGTTTTGACTGGTCCAGAAATGACTAGACCTGAAGTTGCACCTGATTGGTGGGGTGATATTGGGATAGTGCCAACTGGTCTGACTGAAGATAGATATGTTCAGTCTATTGAAGTTAAGGAAGTCAATGATATTCCAGACGATATTGGCAGCAATACCGTTGGAGGTCGCTACATATGGCACCATATGACATACAGCAGTGGCGTTTTGAGCGAGGACGGTTCTTTTATTTTACCCGAAACACGGGTAGGTTGGCCCATACATGAAGTTGGTCGAAACGCAGACAAGTTCCCTGATAGTGCAGGTCGACTTCTTCAGGCAAATTCTGCGTTACATCTGAATGCTGCGCATATGCATTCAAACGGGCGTGAGACAACGGGTCACCTGGAATTTGGTATAAAGTTCTTTCCAAAAGGGTATAAACCTAAATATACCGAGAGAGGTCCCAGAACGGGTAATGGTGTAGATCTAGACGTTTTGCCAGGGCTCCCTAATCAAGAGTTAAGAAACTCAGTTGTACTTCAGGAACACACAAAGATTATGGCGTTTGAGCCTCATCTTCACGCTCCGGGCGTGAGAATGTGTCTAGAAGCTATTTTTGGGCATAACAAATTCACTATTAACTGTGTTGGATACGACCACAATTGGGTTAAGCAGTACATCTACAAAGAGGATAGTGCGCCGTTATTACCTAAGGGAACGATCCTTCAAACAATCGCTTATATGGACACCTCTTCAAAAAACCCTAATCTCGCCGATTCCAGAAACTGGTCTGGAGGTGGCCGACGTTCCGTGTCTAACATGTTCATAGATTTGGGCTACTCAGTAACAATGACAGAAGAGCAATTCCAGGAAGAAATGGCGGCTCGACGTGAAATCTTGGGTAACAAGAATAATTATGATGTCGGTTGTCCGCTGTGCTGGGCGCCTGTGCCAGAATATGATGAGGCTGGCGGAGGATCAGACTAAAATGCGAGCACGAAGCAGTTTTTCTTTTGTGATCGCGGCGCTTCTCTTGGTGGTTGCTTTTTCAGCAACTGCCCAAGAGAGGAGAATGATTTTGTCTGGAGATATTCTCTCGCCAGCATACGAAGGTTGGTGGCCAAATGATGACGGAACATTCAAACTTTTTTTTGGCTATATGAACTCAAACTGGGAAGAAGAGTTTGACGTTGATGTTGGACAGCGGAATTATTTTAGCGTTGTTGAACCCGGTCAATTGGATGATATTACAGTTGATGGTTATGACTTTTCGCAAGCAGATCGCGGTCAGCCCACGCACTTCTACCCTCGAAGGAATCCATTCCTATTTACAATAGATGTCCCCGCTGATTTCGGAGAAAAAGAGTTAGTATGGACCCTTCAGGGAAGATCAAGTCATACAGGTCGGGCTTATGGAACCCTTAAGCCTGATTATCGAATCGACCCTCAGGTGATTTCAACTGAGGTCGGTGGTGCGTTTGGTAGTCTAGATGATCGTTTAAGGACTAACATTCCACCTGAACTAACCCTAGACGGTGAGGCTTTCAGGACAGTCCGAGTTGGGCAGCCTCTAGATCTAGCAGTAATGGTCAAGGATCCTGATAATCTTCCAGCTAGATCTCAGCGGCCAGTTCCAAGAACGCCGGAGCAGATTTATCGGCCGCCTCAATCGATAGTAGTCTCATCAGGGCCCGGAGAGAGATTTTCTTGGACGGTATATAGAGGGCCTGCTGATCGAGCTACTTTTGAGCCAACGCAGATGAAGACTTACATGGATTCTCGGGTCTACGCTAATTCTCCTTGGTCACCACCTTTTACAATACCCCTTCCACCAGAGGGAAACCGTTGGAGTTCACAGGTGACGTTCGATACGCCCGGCGAATACGTATTGCGTGGGATAGCTAGCGACGGATCTATGTTTACCTATCAAAATGTTACGGTAACTGTAACCAGATAAATATTTCAAAGATGAAAAACACCCAAACACTTTGTTCGGGTGTTTTTTTTTGGGTAATTAATTAATCCTCATAGCAAAGAGTAGATAGCTAAGATATTCTTGGGACCGATAATAATAACGGTGTCCTAAATGAATCTCTTGCAAGCCTTTCTGTGCCCTGGAATTTTACTAAATCGCCAAACTGTGTTCTGTAGAATATTCAGTTTAGTGATTTGCATGCTATTAATTATGTCAGTGCAAGGATTGTTCGCCGCAGAAAAAAATATCCAATTTCCAAAGACAATTGCATGGTCCGCATATCCCACGGGTACCGGGGGGTATAGTCAGGCTGTAGCTATTGGTAACATCTTGCAAAGGCAATATGGTGTTAACCTTCGCGTTATCCCTGGTCGAAATGATGTATCTCGTTTAGCTACTTTGAGGGCCGATAGGGTGCACTTCTCCGCTGGAGGCTCGGAATCTGTTTATGCGCAGGAGGGTATATTAAATTTTGCATCAAAAATTTGGGGTCCTCAGCCCATAAGGGCTTTGATGTCTAATTTTTCTGATAGTTGCTCCTTTACCTTCGCAATGGCATCTGATGCAGGAGTTGCAAAAATATCTGATATTAGAGGGAAACGGGTAACTTGGGTTCAGGGCGCACCATCTTTGAATAACGCGACTGCGGCTCTCTTGTCGTACGCAAATTTGACATGGGATGATGTGGTGGCTGTTGAGGTTGGCGGATATAACGCCTCGATTGATGCAGTGCTTAATAATCGAGCTGATATGGCTGGTGGCGCTTGCAATTCACCACCGTTTCTAAGGATTGAAGCCTCCCCCAGAGGGCTGACTTTCGCGCAATTTTCCCATGCAGATCTGGAAGCAGTGCAGCGTGTACGGGAGCGTCTTCCATGGTATGTGCCGCATATAGCTTTCGAGGGACCTACTATTCCCGAAGAGGGAATTGAGGTTTTTACATCAGCTTATCCTTTTTTAGTTGCCCTCGAAAAATCAGATGAGGCCATGGTCTACAGTATGGTGAAGATCATGCATACCCATTTCGATGAATATAAAGACAACGCTCCTGGAGCTGGTGGCTGGATTTTAGATAGACAGAAGTTTGAACAGGCATTTGTCCCTTTTC
The DNA here is from genome assembly GCA_902591495.1 of uncultured Pseudohongiella sp. Taxonomy (GTDB): domain Bacteria; phylum Pseudomonadota; class Gammaproteobacteria; order Pseudomonadales; family Pseudohongiellaceae; genus UBA9145. The sequence continues at coordinate 29,515 of CACJAW010000002.1, read as the reverse complement.
ATGAGGGCGCCATACGCTATTATAAAGAGATCGGTGCTTGGACAGATAGGGCAGATGAAAATAATCAGAGAAATCTGTATCGGCAATCTATCCTCAGAGAAGCGTGGAACGAGTTCTTGCCTTCAGCACCCGATGGTTATCAGGAATTTGAGGAAGCTTGGACTAAGTATAGAGAGCAGGCGCTTGCTAAAGTTAATCTTATTACCTTAGGGCAAGGACTCTAAACTCATTCTTATGACTGAACCAACTTTAGAAGTTACCAGTAAAACAGAAGATACTCCTGCAAATTCTTCGAAAGAGCCGAAACAAACCCGCTATAGAAACATCCCTAAAAAATGGCAGTTGGCTATGGCGGTTATGACTGCCTGCTCAATATTTCTAGCCATTAACCAGATTTTTAATCTGGGATTTTTTATCGGATATGTGATGCTTGATAGTCGTTACATGTACCTAATTACTGGGATCATGCTTTGCATGGTCTTTGTAACATTCCCAGCTAATAAGCGTAGTCTCGATTATATACCTTGGTACGACTGCGCAATCATGATTGCATTAACAGTTGTATTCTCTTATTTCGCGCTCAATGCTGAGAGAATCGTCTTAGAGGCATGGGAATATGCTGCCCCTGATATCGGAGTTTTTCTCGCGACGATTACCTGGATAATTGTTTTAGAGGCTGGTCGCAGGGCTGGCGGGTGGCCTGTATTTTCCATAGTTCTTATTTTCTCTTTGTATCCAACATTTGCAGCTTCATTGCCCAATGTTATCGCAGCGCTATCAATACCGCTTGGTGATGTGGCGATCTTTCATGTTTTAGGTGAAGAGAGCTTATTCGGTATTCCTATGCGAGTATTTGTGCAACTTGTTTTTGGATTTTTAATCTTTGGTGTGTCATTACAATTTACTGGTGGAGGACCATTCTTTATAAATTTGGCTTTCGCTCTTCTTGGACATTTGCGTGGTGGTCCGGCAAAAGTTTCAATCTTTTCTAGTGGTCTGATGGGGTCGATGAGTGGTGGGCCGATAAGTAATGTTCTTACCACTGGACCATTATCCATTCCTGCGATGCGTCGCATTGGATTCACAAAAGAATATGCGTCCGGAGTGGAGGCCTGCGCATCGACCGGTGGTGTTTTTATGCCACCTATTATGGGCGCAACGGCATTCGTTATGGCCAGTTTCCTAAATATAAGTTATGTATCGGTAGCTATCGCAGCAATAGTACCATCGGTTCTCTATTTTTTTGGTCTCTTTATGCAAATTGATGCTTATGCAGCCAAGAACGACTTGAAAGGCTTACCGAAAGAAGAACTTCCTAAGTTAAGAAGTGTCTTTAAGGATGGTTGGTATTTTATCGCAGTGTTTGTCTCATTAATTTGGATGCTAGTCTATTTGCAGAGAGAAGCAGTTGCACCTTTTTATGCTACAGCTCTACTGTTGATTATTAACCAATTTACAAAACATCGACTATCGTTTGATAAGGTAATGCAGTTGATTGCACAAATGGGAAGATTGCTTGCAGAATTAGCTGGGATTCTTGCTGCTATCGGGTTGATTATTGGCGGTTTAGCCGTTACTGGTATTGCGGGAACAATAGCAAACGATCTTGTGTATCTTGCTGGTGAGAACGTCGTCGTTTTGCTTATTATGGGTGCCTTAACCAGCTTTATTCTTGGTATTGGCATGACTGTCACCGCAGCTTATATTTTTCTTGCTATTGTTTTGGTGCCAGCTCTCACTAATTCTGGTATTAATCCACTAGCCAGTCATATGTTTGTTATGTACTGGGGTATGTTGAGTTTTATTACTCCCCCAGTGGCCTTAGCTGCATTTGCAGCCGCATCCGTTGCCAATGTTGCACCAATGCGAGCTGGATTTGAAGCAATGCGGCTTGGTGCAATTATTTATTTTGTTCCATTTTTCTTTGTATTTAATCCAGCACTTTTACTTCAAGGCTCAATAATTGAAAACTTACAAGCGTTTACTACAGCAATTTTTGGAGTCGCGATAGTGTCTGGTGCATTGCAAGGTTACATGATTGGAGTGGGGGATCTCGGTTCTGGCATAAAAGGACTTGTGATAAAAATTTTAGTGGGTATGTCAGGCCTGATGCTAGCCTTACCCGCAGGTGGACTTTTCGGGTTTAGTCAAATCGCGTTACTCGCAGTGGCAGTGGGCTTATTGGTGTCCGGAATTGTCGCTCGGAAAGTTTTGATTAGTTCTCAGTAAGAAATTAGTTTCAAGGGTTCATGAGTAATGTTAAAAATAAAGAAAGGCATTAAACAGCTTGTCGAAGAAGCTGAAGCTCAAGTTGAATCTCTAACACCAGCCGAGGTGGAGGAGAAATTAAAGGAACAAGGTGTAACTTTAATCGATCTTCGAGATATTCGAGAGTTGAAGAGGGATGGGACAATCGCTGGCTCAATGCACATACCTCGGGGAATGTTAGAGTTTTGGTTAGACCCAGAAAGCCCTTATTACAAAAGTGAATTGAACGATACTGAAGAAGTGATACTTTTTTGTAATGGAGGTTGGCGGTCAGCGCTAGCAGCGGCCTCACTGAAGGCAATGGGCATAGAGAATGTAGCTCACATGACCGGCGGTTTTGGTGGATGGCAAAAGGAAATTGGTAAGACAATAGAACTATCCGCGTTGAAGAAATAATTCAGTTTTTAGGGTGGCGTCATAGCATATTGGCTATCTATGGCTATAAGGGAAAATTACATGGAATACAGATACATTGGTAATAGTGGCTTGAGAGTTTCACCAATCTGTATGGGGACGATGGGATTTGGCACTTGGAGTGACAAATCTGAGGCTTTCAGAATATTAGATGCATCTTACGAGCGTGGGATAAATTTCTTCGATACGGCAGAGGTTTACCCCGTTCCCCCAACGGCCGAGCTTGCGGGTCTAACTGAGGAAATATTTGGGGAGTGGGTGCAAACTAAACCAAGAGATTCGATAATAATAGCTACTAAAGTGGCCGGGGCCGCCTCTGGCTGGATAGTCCCCCCAATTAGATATGGTCTTACCGCGATTGATAGGCATCACATTGAAAACGCTATCGAAGGCAGTTTGAGACGGCTAAATATTGAGTGCGTTGATCTTTATCAAGTTCATTGGCCAGACAATGTTGTGCCAATCGAAGAGTCTATGGAGGCACTTGATCGCTTGGTAGAGTCGGGTAAGGTCCGCTATCTCGGCACCTCGAACGAAAATGCTTATGGCCTAACCAAAGCTAACACAATTGCAAAATATGAAGGGTTGACCAGGTTTCAATCCATTCAGAACAATTTTTCACTATTAAATCGGCGTTTTTTTGATGAATTGGCAAATGTTTGTCGTCAAGAACATGTTTCATTACTTCCTTACTCGCCAATAGGCGGGGGGGTCTTGAGTGGCAAATATCAGCAAGGAGAAATGCCTAGTAAGACTCGCTTTGGAGATTACATGAGAGAGGGCGATTCTCGCCAGAAATTAATGGCTCAAAGGTTTGTTAATCAGGAGACCCTGTCTTCGACAGAAAAATACTTGGAGATATCAAAAAAAGCAGGCTTAAGTCCTGTTACTATGGCTACGGCTTGGAGTATGCACTGGGATTTCGTAGCTTCCACGATTGTTGGTGTTCGTAACGTCGGTCAGCTGGATGAAATTTTTTCAGCTTTTGATGTTAGGCTCACTGATGAGCTTTTAAAGGAGTGTGATGAGGTTCATCAGCAATACAAATATCCGATGGGTTAGCGCGCTATCATTTTTCTTATTCAGCTCCTTTTCCAGTGGACAGAGTGTTCATATCTCTCATTGTTTTTATGCATGCCCGCTAGTTGACGCTGAGAATCAGGTTGTTGTTAGACATCTTTATGCTTCAGAAATAAACCGGCTGACTGGAGTCGCTGATTGGGTAGCTTATCGAATTTTACCTGGCACTATAGGAATAGCATCACTGCTGCCAAGGTATTGGAAGGAGGATGAACTCCTGCCAGACAGTGGTCGGTTTGAGGTCGGATCAAGCGCGTTAGCAATTGAGCAACCGGACTTGAGCGAAGCTCAGGACAGAGATTATCGCGTTAATGAGTTTGTTCTAAATTCTGATGATCGTGGCAGGCTGGCGCCAATGACAAGTTTTGCTGATACACCATATTGGGATGACCTAAACTATACAAGCAACATGGTATCTCTTCCCAGTGACCTGCGCCTCGGTGCATGGTCGCGTCTGGATCAGGCTATTAATGAACTCTCATCAAGTGAAAGCACTATTTATGTAGTCAGTGGTCCTATATACAGAACTGAGTCATTTAACTCTGAAAAGTTATTTGAAGAAGCGCCTGAACGCTTCTTCAAAATTGTAGCAACGCCAGAGTCTTATGCATCATTTGCGTTTGACGCAGAACTCCCAATTCATGCTACTTACTGTTCTCAATTAGAAACTATCGGAGCTATTCAGGAATTGACTGGGTTCGAAATATTTCCAAATTTAGCAAGAACTTTAACACCAAACTTGTTTGCTTCTTTGGGGTGTGGGCAACAGTACATAAATTTCAAAAATGAGGATAGGTAATGTCTTACGTGGTCTCTCCAGCACCGGTGAGCTCTGTTCCAGTGAAGGATAGTGATCACCTGTATGCAGTAAATCGAATATATTGTGTGGGTCAAAACTATGGTGATCATGTTCGAGAGATGGGTGGTGACCCAAAAAAGAATCCGCCGGTGTTTTTCAGTAAACCTGCTAACGCTATAGTGATTAACAACAAAGGTGTGAACTATCCTCCAGCAACAAGAGAGCTTCACCATGAAGTAGAGCTTGTGGTTGCGCTGTCAGGTGGCGGTTTGAGAATTCCTGAACAGTCGGCTATGAGTTGCGTGTACGGTTATGCTGTTGGAATTGACCTCACGTGTCGTGACTTACAGCAATCAGCTAAAGAAACTGGAAGGCCTTGGGATACTGCGAAGGGTTTTGACCAGTCGGCACCAATTTCGCCGATAAAGCCATTTCCGTTGAACAAAGACTTAGGTGATGCCATGATTACTTTATCACTTAATAACGAAGTTCGACAGGAAGCAAAATTATCTGACATGATATGGTCCGTTAGCGAAATCATCAGCGCACTTTCAAATTTCTATGAGCTCAAAGCGGGCGATTTAATTTTTACGGGAACGCCGTCGGGAGTTTCGTCCGTGGCTCCAGGAGATCATATAACAGCAAATATTGTTGGTGTAGGCGAGTTGGAATTCGACATCTGTGATGCGTTGTAAGTTAAGGGAACCTGACCTGGGTAGAATCTAATTAAAGAGTGGTAGTTGAGATCTGAAGGTCAGCTTGCTCAATTCGCTCTATAGTTAATAGCTGATCAGCATTAAAAATCGTCGTACTCCATGGATATTCTTTTTGTATCTAGTCGCTCCTCTATCCTTCGGCGAAGATCAGTAAATCGGGATTTCCGACTTTTTTCGACGACTCGTATTTCATGCTCCTCTTCTTCATGAGCTAGAGATGCATTAAAAATATCTTGACCGTTTTCTACGGCTGCTTCCCATTTGTGTTCTTTCATAATCAATCCCCCGGACCTGATAAGAATCAAAAAGGTTTTGCAACATACGAAGATGCATGCATATCTTGGTTATCGTTACTTGTTCTAAAAATCTTCAACTAAAAACGTAAGAATTTCAGATTTTTTAGAGGTACTGTCGATGAATTATCGGGGGGGTAATATCTGAAAATTAGCTTTCATGACTAATCAGACTCTATTTTGAGTATTACTTCATTCCTTAGTTTTTTCTTAGCAATCTTGCCAGAGGCAATTCTTGGCAGCTGATCAAATTGGAATTTATAATTGATCGGTATCTTGAAAGCAGCAATTCTGGGTTTGAGGAATTGAATCATTTCTTGGTCGTTGAGTTCCGAGTTACTTTTCAACATCACTACGGCATATGGGACTTCGCCCAATCTTTCATCGGGTACCCCAAACACGGAAACCTCGTTTACAGCAGGGTGCTCCGAAATAGCGTACTCGACCTCGGCGCAACCGATATTTTCACCTCCCCGAATAACGATATCTTTGGCGCGATCCATAATCACCAAAAAACCCAGTTCGTCCTGAAGTCCAATGTCACCGCTAAAAAACCAACCGTCTTTAAGGACCTCGGCTGTTTCCTTTGGTTTGTTCCAATAACCCTTCATCACTGTCGGCCCTTTTATGCATATTTCCCCCACTTCATTTGATCCAAGAGTTTTGCCATCGATATCAACTATCTTTACTTCCGAAACTGGTGGCGTTGGTCTTCCAGTGCTATGAGGTTTAGCTTCGTAAAATTTGCCTGAGATAATCGCTCCAATGGCGTTGGTTTCGGTAAGCCCATATCCAAGACCGGGAATTGCTTTTGGAGGAAACTTTTCGAGCATCATTTTGAGGTGTTCTGGAGGACGAGCGGCGCCGCCACTATTAACCCCGCGTAAACTGCTCAGGTCAGTGCTTTTAAATTTTTCAGATTGCATGATTTCCCATGTCATGGTTGGTACACCGTGGAAAATAGAGATCTTCTCTTTTTCTATCAAACTAAGAGCGTCAAGCACATCCCATTTATACATCATTACAAATTTTCTTAGATATACGAAACTTGCTAGAAATTGAGCATGACTTCCCGTGACGTGGAACAATGGCACGTTAGCGAGCAGCGCAGGTTGATTCTCCGGGTTTTTTTCAACTAATTCAGGGCGCAGAATATCATTTATCTCCTTAACGAATCGCCAGGTATAAAGAGCATTTATAATATTCCTATGAGTCGATAAAACTCCTTTGGGATGGCCTGTTGAGCCAGAGGTATACATAATAGAAGCATGGTCCTCAGGGGTTACTTCTATTGCCTGAATTTCCTTATCAGAAAGCGGAGCGGCTTGTCTAAGGAGGGAGTGGAATTCCTGGTAGCAGACACTTTTCTCAGGCTTGATGATTATAATATTTAAATCGAGAGATTTTATAAAAGGTTCTATTTCCTCGAATCGTGCATGATCTACGAATGCCAATTTGCTACCGCTATCTTTTAACCCATATTCTAACTCTGAGCCTTTCCACCAAGAGTTCATAGGCACAATAGTAGCGCCTACTATTGTGGCAGCCATGTAAGTGATGCACCACTCAGGGGAATTTCTTGCGCAAATTGCGACTCGATCGCCCGGTTTGACCTGATATTCCTGAATCAGGGCTCTCCCTAAACGCGCTGCCATGTCTAGAGTCTCAGCGAATGTATAACGCTCCTCCAGGTAGACTAAGAAGGTATCATCAGAACACTGAAGACCAAGTTTATATAGTTCATACAGATTGCTAGGTGCCTTAGAGAAAACCTCATACTGAATTCCATCAATTTCCTCTTGATGGGTTGCTAAATTAGCTTCAGGCGCTTTGTGGGTTTTAACAATCTCTTTTAATTTCGCGAGGTCAGAACGAATTTGGTCATCATTTAACATCTTATTCTTGCTTGAGCTCCAGAGTTACTTTGCCCATAGCTTTACGCTGGTTGAATATGTTAAAGGCATCCACAAAGTCTTCTAAAGCAAAAGATTTCGTCACTATGGGGTTTAGTTTTCCTTCACGATACATGTCGAGTAATTCCCTGAAATTTTGCTCATACGCTTGTGGCTCCTCTTTTCGAAATCGTCCAAGGAAAACTCCCACCATGGCAGAGCCTTTCAGAAGGGAAAGATTTGCCTTATAGCTTGGTATTCTTCCGCTAGTGAAGCCGATCACAAGAAGGCGACCATTCCAGTTGATACATCGACAACATTGATCGAATAAATCGCCACCAACAGGATCGTAAATGACGTCTGCGCCTCTTCCTTCTGTCAGATCTTTAACCGCTTCCTTGAGGTCGCACTCGTTATAGTTTAGCAAATAGTCAGGTTTGAGTTGTTTCACGAATTCCAGCTTTTCATCTGAGCTTGCTGCAGCAATTACTTTTGCTCCAAACAACTTGCCTAACTCAACTGCTGTGAGACCAACTCCACCACTTGAACCGAGAACTAAAAGAGTCTCACCAGATTTCAAGTTTGCCCTTTGCTTGAGCGCATAGTAGGAGGTGGTATAAACCATTGCGAAACTAGCAGCGGTCTTAAAATTCATGTTATCGGGTATTTTTCTTAACCCATCGGATTTCACTGCGACTAATTCGGCCAAGCCACCTATGCCAGGAGTCGCCATTACCCGATCTCCAACATTGTAACCTTGTAATTTAGCACCTGTTTTCTTGATTTTTCCCGCCACCTCAGAGCCTGGGGTGAATGGCATTGGCGGTTGAAATTGATATTTTCCTTGAATTTGCAATCCGTCGGGAAAATTTAAAGCAGAAGCATAGACCTCAACTAGCGCCTCATCATTCCCAAACTCAGGGTCATCTATTTCCTCTAATTTTAAATTTTCCGGAGGCCCATAAGATCTACATACCACTGCTTTCATATTCTATTTTTCCTCATATACAAACGCGGATTCAATCACGTTTGAGTTTCAACTTCAATTGAGCTTTAAGCAATTGGTTGAAATTTATTGTTGCATTTTAATTTAACAGTTATATTTAAAATTATTTAAGATGGTTGGCTAAAATTGAACGAAAATCAGAGAAGAGAGTATCTCTCCGCTATGGGTATTGAACTTTTTTACCCAACCGATGATGCTCAGGCTGAAAAGGAGAAGCAAGAAGCTTTTTTCAGTGAGAATGATCCTAAATCTCAGACGATAGATTATCCAAAGCAAGGGTTGGTGGCAGGGAAAACGTCTCGAGCAGTCCATGGAGAATCCTCATCTTATAAGAAAAATTCCGATCAAGTTATTGACAAAAAGAACAGTTCAAAAAAAAATCAATCAGAACTCATTAAGGAGGACAGAATCCATGAAAATGAATCGACTCTGATTTTCTCTTTAAATTATTATTTTTTGAGCGACAAGTTGGCTGTTTTAGAAGAGACTACAAAAAATGGTTCAGTGTTTCACCGGAAGGAATATTTGAATTTGTTGCGTAAAATTGTGTCGGCTCTGGGTGTTGATGTCGAAAATCAAAGCTTTAACACCGAAAGCATCTCTTGGCCAGTTGCAGGGGTTTCTTCTCAACCTATTGATCAAAAATCAGCAGCCCGACAAATGTTGAATGGCTATATCAGGCGGAAGTCTCAGGAAGCACAATTTGCAAATCTGTTAATTTTTGCCGACACCATTCCTGATTTGTTTACTAGTAAGAAAAAACCAGGTGGTGAAAACGATTTTTTTAGCAACGAGGAAGGTTTTTATCTAACTATTTGTATAGCGCTTGGTGAAATGCTGGCCCGTCCGGAGCTCAAGAAAAATGTGTGGAACTCATTGCAACCACTTAGAAAAAGAATTGTGTCTAGCTGAAATTACTCCGCAATGTCATCGATAATTAACTCCCAGGACCAGTTTTTCGCCAGGAATATGCGTTACAGTGATGTCGATCTGGTGGTATCAAATGAGACGTTGGCCTATAAGTATCCTTGGACCAAACAAAATTTTATTGATTGTCTGCAGTCAGGATACCAATGTTGGGTTTTAGCTGATAAGCGACAGATAATAGCGCATGGCGTAATATCAATAGCGATATGTGATGCTCATTTATTGACTCTTTGCGTGCATCCCCAATTTCAGCGGTTGGGCTTTGGCCGCAGAATACTGATTCTGTTGCTGGATCGGGCAGCGAAATTAAACTCTTCAGAATGTTTTCTCGAAGTTCGAACCAGCAATGAAACAGCTATTTCTTTATATAGATCTATGGGGTTTGAGGCAGTGGGGCGACGAAAAGGATATTACCCAGCAGCTGAAGGTCGTGAGGATGCGATTATAATGTCGAGAACGTTACCTCTACCGTAATTTAGCTTTCTCATTTAGTTTAGTTACGTCTCAGCTCTTTTAAGATCCTAAAAACAAGTTTGAAGATTGTAATTAGTAAGAAAGAACTTAGTATTATCGCAACGAGTAATATTACTGTAGACAATAAAATCTGCGACATTTCACTTAATGAAATTTTTTGCCATATTGAGATCCCCCAAAGGCAGAGAATTGCAATTGCGATTCCAGCGATCGCCGCAGCTGTTTTTTTTCTAACTTGCAAAAGAGAGAAGATCAAATTGTTCTCGAATTAAAGTATGCTCAATAACGATAGCAGCTAAATAAAAAGTTAAAAGGAGTCTGTTAAATCCTGAGTATGTTTACGAGGGATGAGATCAAACGCTTGTTTTCATCTTCTGACCCTATTGTAATTCGTATCTTGTTGTTAAGGTTATTAACATCAAAGTGTCTTACAAGTATATTGTCTAATTTTAGTTTTTTATATATGTATTCAGCACCAGGATTATCAGGGATTTGGACTAATAAAAAATTAGTTTGACTGGGCCAAGATTTAAGCCCTAATTGCTCTAACTTAGTGGACAAAAATTTGCGAGATTGGCGTATTTTTTCCCAAGTTGACATAGCATATTCCCTAGAGCTTAAAGCGGCACAGGCGAGTTGTTGAGAGATGTAGTCGGTATTATAACTATCTCGAGTTTTATATTTTATGGGTGAGATTAATTCAGAATCCCCAAGACCATAACCAAAGCGCAATCCCGCTAAGGAATACCCCTTAGATAGGGTCCTAAGTAGTAACAGATTTTTGTGTTTATTTATTAGAGGTATACAGTCATAACGGAGAGCTGGGTCGACAAAATCCGCGTATGCTTCATCGACTACTAAAACTCCCTTGAAATTGCTTGCTAACTTATCTATAAATTTTACGGGTAGCAGCCCACCAGTTGGCGCATGAGGATTGACAAGAAAACAGATTTTTGCAGATGAATCTACCAATAACTCAGCGAGCTCATTGGGATAATTTAAATCTTTGTCCAGTGGAATCTCCGTCAAGGAGCACCCTTGTATATTCGCTAGAACGGGGTACAGGGAGTAACTCGGACTTGTAATGGCTAAAGTATCATTCTCGCCAGCAAAAGTTGTCAAAATGAGTCGAAGTAATTCGTCGCCCCCATTAGTTGGAATTATGTTTTCGGGATTAACATTATGAACTCTCGATGCAAGACCACAAAATTCATCAGCCAAAGCCGAAGGATAACGCCTCAGTTCGTCAACCTCAATTTTAGATAGGGTTTCAGCAACAAGAGGACTTGCGGGATAAGGGTTTTCATTAGTATTAAGCTTGATAACGTCTGAGCTGGATGGTTGTTCTCCGGGCAGGTATCCTTCGATCTGGGCAATATTTTCTCTCTCAAAAGGCATAAGATTTACCATAAATTTTACAAAAGATTAACCAAACATGCTGGCTCAGCTTAAATGCTGGTGCATTCTAACCCACTACCTGTAATGGATGGTAAATATGTTTGAAGTCTCTTGCTCCATCCGGCTAACCATTGCCGTTCATTGCGCTCGATTGGAGCATTATTGACTCTTCTAGCCAAGACATTTGCTGCAGATTCGACAAAACTAGGGAGTGTCACTGGTTTTTTTAGCATTTCATTTAGCACTTGTCTCAAGCCCCATCCATGGCCTAAATATCGTTCTTTATGGCTTAATCCCGTTCCTTTGAAGTGAACATAATCGATAAGCGGATACAAACCTAATGAATCTTGGCATGAGATCATAATTCTTATTATTTCCTCTATCTCGGGTCTTACCGATTCAGGAAAATCAAGAACGATCTGATTTAAAGTCTGATTAAACCTTAAAACGATAAATTCGACTTGGAGAGCTTTTTCTTGTGCCAGAAAATTTCTTAGCTCTTTCATCTTACCACTATCAAAATTTGCGTAAAAATTCTCCCGAGATGTCCAAGGAGAATTAGGGTCCGACTCCTCATGCAACCAGGCGGGCACGGGAGCGTTTTTGGTATTCATAAATTCAATCAGTTGAGGAAATGTTTCTTCGAAGTTCGATTCTTGGTCGGCGCGAAACCAAATAAAATGGCCGATACCAAGTGAAGGAAAATCCTCCCCCGAGTTCCATGAGGTGAGACACTCAAAATTAGCATTGCACTCATTGGAGTAAATCTGTTCACCCAGCCATTTAAGTTCGTGGGAGGTTAATTGAAAGTTGTAGTCAATTTCATCCGCGACCACGCCGCAGCATAGTAATCCGGCAAGTACAATTGATGAAGTAAGTATCTTTATTTTCACAGAGCTAAAACGTCAAATTTATGGACCGTTGTTGGATTATTATAATTAGTCGGCAGAATTCGCCTATTTGCTAGTAACCACAGTGAGTTTATACAAGTTGCCAGCTTGTGCAAAAATTACCTTTAAGAACGACCGGTATTAAAGTAAAAAAAACTTCAATAAAAACAGTAGTAAACCGCACCTAGATATTTAGAAAGTCTTTTTGACTCGGTAATTTATGCACAAAAATCTCTTCATCAAAAAAAAACCCTTAAAAATAGGGGTTTTATTTTTGTTCGAGCCTTCTAAAACCTTTAAATATATGATTTTATTAATAATTATTTTTTGGTTAAAAATTAATCAGTTTAAGTTAGCTGCACGGTTTTCCCTGCCTAGCGCGTTTGATCATCTAGTTTTACACTGAGTTATCCACAGAAACTGTGGACAAAATAGATTCACTTTAAGCTCTAATTTGAGTAAAGACCTCACATAGTTGATGGAACTAACTATTCGTGAAATTTGTTGGCGGTGCTGAATTGGTATCAGCGATACAAAACACGTAATCTGACCTAACCAAGCTCTATTAATTTCATGCTGGGTTCTTGATTAATTTCATGCTGGGTTCTTGATCAAGCTCAGACATGATAAGATGAAGTTCCATAGTCTCTAAAATTAATTTGATGATTAAAGTTTCAAGTGAAATTCCATTCCTGTGGCGTCTTAGTCCTGAGAGTGGCGACGGATATTGTTCCGTTGCTCTCGTGGTCTCATCTACTTCTTCAGACGCGGAATTCAAAGACCTGACTATAGAGACGGACATATTGAGTTTATCTTCTGAAGATTCCTGCTCTGCAAACGAAGAAGTTCTGGAGTGGAATCAGGAAGACATCGCACTTTTTATGGCTTTAATCAATCGTAATAAAGTTCATGATTTTCAAGGTAAGGCCAGAACTTTAAAAATTGACCTGACAGACCCCGAGATCATCGAAATTATTCACATTGTAGCCGCGGCTGGGTTTGGAACTGCGTATACTTCAAAGGGTTTATTAGAGGAGAGCTCTGGATTTACCCTTCTTGGTAATTGTGAAATCGGTGCAATTGCATCGTTGCATACTGTGAGTGGATTTGTATGTTGTGTGGTTGTTGATCTTCAAGATGACGACGTTATTTGCGTCTTGTTAAACGATATTTTCGGGAGCAAAGCTGGTTACTTTGAGCAAGTTCATCGGCATGACTTACTATTGGTTAATCGCGGGGATCTTTTAGCACCCGAATTTGCTGATGATTACAAAAGGCCTAAAGACTCGGCTCTACATTAGAGTTTTTGGTATCGAGTGAGCTGTTTATCCCCTACTCAGCGCCTCGGTTCATCCTAGTCGCTCGTGTTATATTTTTATTAGCGCTGATTAAAGCGTCGACCGACCAAGGCAGAAGTGATGTTAATTTTCTGAATATCTATTGCGCCGCCGGCTATTCCCCAACCCCAAGCATCCCTCATTTTCTGTTCAAGTGGAAATTCTTTTGAATAACCATAACCTCCCATCAACTGCATTGCTTTCCCTGTAACTTCCCGTGTAATTTCGTTTGCAAAACATTTAGCAATTGAGCTGTCTGCTATTGATGGTAGTCCATTTTCGGCATTCACTACAGCTCGATATAGCAACAAACGTGCTGCGTCCAATTTTAATTTCATTTCTGCAATTTGAATTTGCACAGCTTGAAAATCTACTAAAGATTTTCCAAATTGTTTGCGCTCTTGTGTGTAATTCAAAACATAGTCAAAAGCAGATTGGGCTACAGCAAGGGACATAGTTGTGTTCCCGCACCTCTCAAGATCAAACGCTTCCATTAATTTTCTAAAGCCGCCAGCCGGCACAACTATGTTGTTAATTGGTACTTTGACATTGTCAAAGTGCATGTCAGCACTTGCAATTCCTCTAAATCCCATGTGATTTTCTTGTTTGCCAAAAGAAAATCCCGTAGCTCCTTTTTCAACAACAACAGCGCCTATTCCTTTGGCCCCTTTTTCGTCAGACATCCGACAGTAGACAACATAGGCTTCTGCGTGGCCGGCTCCGGAGCACCATCTTTTTGTTCCATTCAAAATGACAAAATCTTCTTCAATTACTCCTTTTGTGGTGAGGTCGGTTAGAGCAGAACCAGCATCGGGTTCTGACATGGAAACAGCGAGAATTAAATTTCCCGAACAAATTTCAGGTAGTAGCCAAGATTTTAATTTTTCATTGGCGAAGTGGGCAATTGCAAGGCTTGGACCAAAACACGATTCGAATACTGGGAAGGCGACAGCAATCGATACCTTTGCTAGCTCCTCAAGAACGACTACTGCGTCTAAGTGAGAACCTCCTGAACCGCCATACTCTTCACTTATGTTGATCCCTAGATAGCCCAATTCTGCATATCTCTTGCGAAGTTCAATGCTTGGTGGTTGATTAGTTTCCTCTATTTGTCTGGCAACTTCTGGAAGCTCGTTTTGTGCAAATTTTCGAACGGAAGCCTGAAGAGCTTGTTGCTCTTCAGATAAATCAAAGTTCATATTGTTCTCCTTAACTATATTAGTTCTATCATAAATAGCTACGGGTATCGCTGTAAATAGCTTCGCAATAATAGAAAAAATTAATCAGCCGCGAAATTTGGTGAATGCTGTTATAATCGAATGTTTATTGCAAATTATCGGACACGAATAAACTAGCAAATGAACAGAGTTCTACTTCGCGAGGAAATTGAGCGCAGACGAGTGCTTGCCATTATTTCCCACCCAGACGCAGGAAAGACAACTATCACTGAGAAATTATTACTATTCGGCAACTTAATAAAGATTGCAGGAACGATTAAAAGTAAGAAATCTGATCGACATGCTACTTCTGACTGGATGACGATGGAACAAGAAAGAGGAATATCTGTCACGTCGTCTGTTATGCAATTTCCTTATAAAGACCGGGTAGTTAATCTCCTCGATACTCCTGGGCATGAAGACTTTTCGGAGGACACATATCGGGTCCTGACAGCTGTTGATTCTGCCTTGATGGTTGTAGATGGCGCAAAGGGTGTTGAAGACCGTACGATAAAGCTGATGGATGTCTGTCGTTTACGGGATACGCCAATTTTCACTTTTGTGAACAAATTGGATCGCGATATTTTGGACCCGATCGAAATCTTGGATGAAATAGAATCGGTACTTGGTATCAAATGTGCTCCGATCAACTGGCCACTTGGTATGGGTAAAGAGTTTAAAGGCGTTTACAATTTCTATTCGGGGAAAATTCACGTTTATCAACAAGGACAAGGTCATAAAATCCCCGAGGATGTCCAAATTGATGGTCTTGAAAATCAGGAAGCCGCAGATCTTTTGGGTGATTACCTCGAAGATTTCAAAGAACAGATAGATTTAGTGCAGGGAGCAAGCCATAAATTTGATCATGATGGATACCTCAAAGGTGAAATTACCCCGGTTTACTTTGGGACCGCTCTAGGTAATTTCACTGTTAAAGAAATGTTGGACGATTTTGTTAAATGGGCACCTATGCCTCAGAGTCGACAAACTGAATCCCGGATCGTATCTGCTGAGGAAGAGGAATTTTCAGGTTTTGTCTTTAAGATCCAAGCGAATATGGATCCCAATCATCGCGACCGCATAGCATTTCTGAGAGTTTGTTCCGGAGAGTACAAAAAAGGCATGAAAATGCGCCATAACCGCATTGCAAAGGACATAAAGGTTGCCGATGCAGTGACTTTTTTAGCCGGAGAGCGAGCGCATGCTGAAAGTGCCGTATCAGGTGATATCATTGGTCTTCACAACCATGGCACCATCCAAATAGGTGATACCTTTTCAACTGGAGAAAATTTAAAATTCAAAGGGATCCCCCATTTTGCTCCAGAACTTTTCAAGCGCATTCGTCTCAAAGATCCATTAAAGCTCAAGCAACTGCAAAAGGGGTTAACTCAGTTAGCGGAGGAAGGTTCCGTTCAGGTCTTTGCCCCATTAAGAAATAATGACTTGATTGTTGGCGCAGTCGGAGCTTTGCAATTTGAGGTAGTAGTTTACCGTCTTAGAGATGAGTACAAGGTTGAGGCGATATACGAACCTACCAATCTACAAGTCGCTCGCTGGGTCGAATCTGATAGCGAGAATAAGCTTGAAGAGTTCAGAAAGAAAGCGATAGATAACATCGCATTTGATGCTGGAGGATACCTTACATACTTGGCACCTACGCGAGTCAATTTGAATTTAACGGAAGAACGTTACCCTGAAATTCGTTTCCTCTCGACTCGGGAGCATTAATAGTTTGACTGTCATGAATTTCACAGTGCGAAATGTCGATGGACTTGCCCGTCTTGGTGAGATTAGTTTCCCTCGAGGAATAATTAAGACTCCGGCTTTTATGCCAGTTGGGACTTATGGTTCAGTAAAAGGGCTTAATCCCTCGCAGATTCGTTCAACAGGAGCAGATATTATCTTGGGTAATACCTATCATTTGTCACTGCGACCAGGCGCAGAGGTTATTAAACTGCATGGCGGATTGCATCAATTTATTGGTTGGGAGAGACCTATTCTAACAGACTCGGGAGGATTCCAGGTGTTTAGTCTAGGCGATATGCGGAAAATTACAGAGCAAGGAGTCAGCTTTCGGTCCCCCATAGATGGATCAAACCGTTTTCTGAGTCCGGAGTCTGCGATCAGAATACAGCATTTTCTTGGGGCAGATATAATAATGGCTTTTGACGAATGCACACCCTACCCGGTTACGCAGAAGCAAGCGGAGGAGTCTATGGAGTTATCAATGCGTTGGGCTAAGAGATGCTTTCGTGAGCATGGCGACAATCCCGCAGCTCTGTTTGGTATCGTTCAGGGTTCAATGTTTAAAAATTTGCGAGATCAATCCCTGAGCAGTTTATTGGAAATCGGATTCGATGGTTATGCGATTGGCGGCTTGTCAGTTGGAGAGCCTAAAGACGAAATGTTTTCAATCGTCGAACACATCGGGCCCAATTTACCTAGTGATAAGCCACGTTATTTAATGGGCGTCGGTAAGCCTGAAGACATTATTCACGCTGTTTTGAATGGGATCGATATGTTTGACTGCGTAATGCCAACACGAAATGCCAGAAATGGGCATTTATTCACATCTCGTGGTCTATTGCGATTGCGGAATGCTCGCTACCGAGAAGACACAAGACCTATTGATGAGGAATGTGAGTGCTATACATGTCAAAAATTTAGTCGCGCTTATTTACATCATCTTGATAAGTGTAAGGAAATTCTGGCTTCTCAGCTTAATACGATTCACAATTTACATTTCTACCAAAAGCTTATGACAGGATTGCGTGACGCAATAGAACAAGGTAGATTGGCCAGCTTTGCTAGGGAATTCTTATCTTGTCAGGTAGAAGAAGAAATACACTAAGCTTACTTTTTTGAGTAAGACCATAGCTATGGCCTTTTTAAGACATTATAAACAGTTAGGTTACTTCGCGTGATTAAAATACATAAACAGTGAGAGAACATTAATGAATTTCTTATTTTCAACTGCTTACGCTCAAGATGTTGGGCAAGCGCAACAGCCATCACTAGCTTACAATCTGCTTCTTTTCGGAGGCATGTTCTTTCTTTTTTGGTTGATTTTATGGAGACCCCAATCAAAGAGAGCAAAGGAACACCGAGATTTAGTGGGTAGCATATCCAAAGGAGATGAGGTTATGACCTCCGGTGGTTTGCTTGGTAAGGTAACAAAGGTTAATGAAGAGTACATTGCGGTCGAAATTTCTGATGGTGTACAAATTAAACTACAGAAGTCTTCCGTGGCCGCAGCGCTTCCGAAAGGCACAATAAATCAAATTTAGTTCCAAGGTACTAGCGAAAAAATCACATGTTAAACAAATATCCGGCTTGGAAGAATTTGCTTATTTTACTTATCGTATTTTTAGGGTTTCTCTACTCAGTTCCGAATATTTATCCTGATGATGAGGCAATTCAGATCAGCTCTGATGGCGTCAGCCTGAACGAGTCTGTCATGGCGACCATCACTACTGCGCTGGAAGCAGCTCAAGTAGATTTTTTTGGTGAAGAAATTACTGATGAAAGCATACTTGTTCGTGTCAATTCAGTTGAGGATCAACTCATCGCTAAAACAGCGATTGAAGACGCTTTAACAGACAACTATATCGTTGCGCTGAATCTGGCTCCGACCACTCCAGCTTGGCTTCAAACAATTGGTGCTGGGAAAATGAATCTTGGGCTAGATCTTCAAGGTGGCGTTCATTTTCTGATGGAAGTAGACATGGATGCTGCTCTTAATCGACGTATGGAAGATAATTTGAGTAATGTGCGTTCGATATTGAGAGAGGAGCGAGTTCGAACACGCGGCACAAATGTAATAAATAATGACCATCTCGAAATTCGTTTTGCGGATAGCGAAACCAGATCTAACGCGAGATCAGCGCTAATTGAGAACTTTCCAGATTTGCAATTTCAAAACCGAGAGTTCGATGATCTGAGTATTTTAGATATGAGAACACCGCCAGAGGTTGTTCTGCAGGCGCAGAGGGATACTTTGCAGGCGAACCGAACGACAATTATGAATCGAGTCGATGCGTTGGGTGTTGCGGAGCCTACGGTCCAACAGCAAGGCGCGGATAGGATAGTAGTCGAACTTCCGGGAGTTCAAGATCCCGCTCAGGCTATCCGGTTTCTTCAGAGAATCGCTACGTTAGAGTTCCACTTAGAGGCTAACCCAGGAGCGTCCTCCACTTCTTATGAGAGTTACGAATACCAGGGACTGCTGGTAGATGTTGATAACGAGGTGATTCTTCAGGGTGATCGCATAAGTAATGTCCGCTCAACTCTTGATCAGAATGGACTGCCCCAGGTACAGATTAATCTCGATGCTCAGGGTGGATCACAAATAAATCGAGTCACTCGTGACAACGTTGGCCGGAATATGGATATTTTGCTGAGCGAAACTAGGTCCAGATCGATAGTTACTCTCGATGAGAATGGGCAAGAATTTGAGGATGTAGAGTTTTACGAAGATAAACGACTAATTAGTCATGCCACAATAAGGACAGCTCTGCCTCGAACTTTTGTTATTACAGGATTAAGCGCAAGGGAAGCGAATGACTTGTCCGAGTTAATTCGGTCGGGTTCACTCGCTGCGCCAATGACGATAGTTGAACAGAGCGTCATTGGTCCTACCATGGGAAGAGAGAACCTCGAGCAGGGTATTTTAGGTGTCCAAGTGGCCTCTATCTTAGTAGTTATATTTATGCTGGCTTTTTACCGAGTTTTTGGCTTGGCGGCTAATGCTGCTTTAATCATGAACATTCTGCTTATATTTGCGGTTATGTCGACCATTATTCCGGCTACTCTTACATTGCCCGGAATTGTTGGTATTGTCTTGACAGTCGGTATGGCAGTAGATGCTAACGTTCTGATTTTTACTCGAATAAGAGAAGAACTTACCAACGGGCTTTCGCCGCAGCAAGCAATAGATTCCGGCTATAATCGTGCGTTTACGACCATATTGGATGCAAATCTCACGACTTTCTTAGTTGCGCTAGTTCTTTTTTCGATTGGAACTGGCCCAGTAAAGGGGTTTGCGGTCACGTTGATGATCGGGATTATAACCTCAATGTTTACAGCGATCGTGGGTACCAGAGCGTTAGTTAATATTATTTACGGTGGCCGTTCAGTTGAGAAGCTCTCTATTGGTCGATACAAAGTGTCTGTCTAGAGTGACGATAGTTACAATATTAAAGATGAGAATAAACTAGTGTCTGAGGAAAAAGAAATAGACTTCATGGGTATTCGAAAAATTGCAGCGGCAGTTTCGGGTATCTTGGTTTTGGTATCGTTAATCTCCCTCCTTGTGAACTCGTTACAATTTGGTTTGGATTTTACCAGCGGCACCTCGGTGAGGCTTGAATATTCGGACACAGTTGACCTAACAGAGGTTAACCGAATACTTACCGATAGCGGTTATGAGGAAGCGGTCGTAGTAAGCTTCGGTTCTGACAGAGAAATTCGTGTGGTTTTACCCGTCGATGAGTCTACTCAAGTCGAAGATCAAGCCGGCGAAGCTGCGGTTGTCGGCGAATCTATTGCCTCTCTACTATCCGATGGCGGTGATAATGTTACCTTGCTTGGTTCAGATTACGTCAGTGCTAAAGTTGGAGAAGAGCTTGCTGAGCAAGGTGGATTGGGCATGCTTGTTGCCCTTGCAATTATAATGGTGTACATCGCAGTGCGCTTTCAGTTTAAATTTTCAGTTGGGGCGGTAGTGGCACTTGCTCATGACGTAATAATTACATTAGGTATCTTTTCATTATTTGGAATAGAGTTTAACCTAAATACTCTTGCAGCGATGTTAGCAATAATAGGTTATTCTTTAAATGACACGATTGTTGTCTCAGATAGGATTCGTGAAAATTTTCGTCGCATGAGGAAAGGAACTCCACTTGAGATGGTAAATACTTCACTCAATCAAACCTTAAGCAGAACATTAATAACATCATTCACGACACTACTCGTACTTTTTTCTGTGCTATTTATCGGAGGTGAAACAACTCAAGGGTTCGCAGTAGCTTTGATTATAGGAGTGGTCATAGGAACATATTCTTCCATATATATAGCTTCAAATGTCATATTGTATATGAACGTAACGCGAGAGGACCTAATGATACCTGTAAGAGAGGATACAGAGCTCGACGGCATGCCATAGTCGGTCTTGTTTGGTTTGAGTAAAGTTGCCTGTTGGAAGAGCGATACAGTGAATAGACTCTTAAGTTTTTTTTGGTATTTGACTTCAATCATGGATGCGGTGATTTGAAAAACGGCGTGAAAAAAAGTTATCGTCTTTTCGTAAAACTATTAAATGTTGTTAAGACGATGACATTAATATATTTTCTGTTGTCGCTTCTTGCAACACAGATGCAAGCTCAATCTCCAGAAGCCTTCCCGCAACCCGCCGGACTTAAACCGGCTGTCGATTTTTGGATTAAAGTTTATACCGAAGTTGATACTCAAAGTGGCTACTTACATGACTCTGAGAATTTATCGATTATCTACGAACGTCTCAGGCTAAATCGCAGAAATATTGAGGCTTCTCGCAATAGAATCCGAGAGGACCTAAGATATCTAGCGACAGGTTCTAGGGATGACTTATCTCAGAGCCAAAGGGAAATACTGGAATTGTGGCCCGCTGATGTATCAAACAGTACTTTGTTGGAGGCCGCAAACAACATTCGCTGGCAACTTGGGCAGTCAGATCGTTTTCTCGGTGGGTTGCGAAGATCAGGTGCTTTCAGAGACCATATTCAGACAGTCATTCGGGAAAAGAATCTTCCTTCCGAACTGGGAGTTCTTCCTCACGTTGAATCTTCATTTAATCCAAGCGCTCTCTCTAGTGCCTCAGCTGCAGGCATGTGGCAGTTCACTTCGGGCACTGGCAAGCGGTTCATGCGAATTGACTACATTATTGACGAAAGGATGGATCCGTATACCTCCACGGCAGCGGCAATGAGTCTGTTGGAGTATAACTACTCTGTTTTGGGGACATGGCCTCTGGCTTTAACTGCATACAATCATGGTGCTGGTGGAATTTCGCGAGCCGTTCGGGAAACAGGCACTACGGATATCGAAAAGATAGTTGCAAATTATAGGGGTAGGAGATTTGGGTTTGCATCAAGAAATTTCTATGCCCAGTTCCTTGCTGTTGTTCATGTCGAGAATAATGCTCGCCAGTATTTTGGTGATGTGAGGTTTGATTCGGCACCGAATTTTCTTGAGGTCGAGACAGATGCGTATATAGACGCTGAAGTATTTGCGAATTCGGTAGGACTGAGCTTCGATACACTAAAGAGAGACAATCCAGCACTGAGACCCATCGTTTGGGAGGGCAACAAGCGTATCCCTTTAGGCTTTCCTGTCAAAGTTAGACGAGATCAAATCGATGCAGGCGATTTGCTTGCTCTAATCCCTGCAGATTACAAGTTTGCGGTGCAGACTCCGGACATAGCCTACGTTGTTGAACGAGGCGATACGCTGTCTCTTATCGCGAGCCGGTTTGATACTTCGGTTAACAGGCTAGTTGCCTTAAACCAGCTAGCTAGCAGGCACAGAATCTCTATTGGGCAACGAATTTTACTTCCCCAAGAAGACGCTGACCCTAATCAACTAATTGCTGCCGCTGCAGGAGTGCCTCCAGAAAATGGATTGTATACAGTTAGCCGCGGAGATACAGTTTCTCGCATAGCTGATCGGTACAATCTTGACGAAACTGCTCTTCTGGCAGCGAACGGCATTCAAAATCCAAATTTAATTTATCCAGGCCAACGAATTAGTTTTCCGGGGTACTCTACCACTGAACCTGAAATACCCGGTTCGGACGCTTCAATGGAGGAAGTGCCGCAGGTTGATGAAAGTCAGGTAGTTGCGACTTTGAGCTCTGATTTCATTCAAGCGCCAACCGCCTCAGCTGATTTGCAAGACCTCAAGGAGGCAGTGGAAGACAATATGTCATTGGTTGAAGAGATAGAATTGGATACGAGTGCTAACCGATTAGCTTTGAATACGGCACAGAATAGTCTTTCTGACGACCAGACCATTGTTTTTGAACAAGAGGTTGCTTTAGATCCGGCCGAGGAAAGAGTTGAAAGTAGCGAAGAGTTATCAGAATCGCTGTCCGCTGACCCGTCAGATTATTCTGTAGCTAATAATAGTATAGAAATCCAAGCCTCTGAAACTCTCGGGCATTATGCAGATTGGCTTGAGATCAGAGCATGGGACATTCGACGCCTTAATAATATGGCCTATCGCGACCCTGTAATCATCGGTGAGAGGATTTCACTTGAATTTTCAAAAGTAAATATTGCTGAATTTGAGTTGAGGCGGCAAGATTATCACGTAAGCCTTCAGCGAGAGTTTTTCGCGACTTATCGAATTCAGGGTGCAGAAACTTATAAAGTTCGATCGGGAGATAATATTGGAGGTATTGCTCAAAGTCGTTACAGCACGCCAATATGGTTACTAAGACAATATAATCCTGGGTTAGACTTTAATCGAATTCAAATAGATCAAGAAATTGTTTTTCCTTTGTTAGAACGAGTTAATTAACATAGTTATGTGAATTCGATCGTAATATTCTCGTGCTTAGATAAATTTAAAGATCTGCATATAAGTAACAAACCCTAGCTTGATTAAGGAGCAAAGAATTAATCTCATAATATTGCATTATGATTGATTTCAAGTCATTAAGAGGTGGAAGTTGATGATTAAATTACATGGAATGCCTTTGAGCAATTACTATAACGTAGTCAAAGCAATTATGTTGGAAAAGGAGATCCCGTTTGAGGAAGTCAATGTAAAGCCGAATCAAGAGTCGGAATATTTATCAAAGAGTCCAATGGGTAAAGTTCCTTGTATGGAGACGACAGCTGGTTTTCTTACTGAGACTTCGGTGATGCTTGAATATATTGAGGATCTTTGTGTAGGTGAATCACTATATCCCACTGATGCATTCAACAAAGCGAAATGCAGGGAATTGTTGCGTTACTTGGAGCTATACATCGAGCTGCCCGCGCGTCGATTATATGGTGATGTATTTTTCGGTCGACCAGCAAGCGATGCGGAAAAGGCTACGGTCAAAAAACTCTTAGAGAAGGGTTTCTCTGCCTTAGATCGAATAGCTAAATTTGAGCCATATTTTGCCGGGGCGGAACTTACCTATGTCGATTTTTATGCATTCTTCGGATTATCCCCCGTCTTTGGGGTCTGTAAAAAAGTTTGGAAATGGGACGCCATGAATGAAATTTCAGGAATCAAGCCTCTGTTTGACTTAATGAACGAACGTGATTCGGTGAGTCAGGTAAAAGCGGATCAGGCGTCAAATACTTGACTCGGGTTTAAATTCAGCTAAGTCACTCTCTATCGAGAAAGCCGACATTAGAAGACATATCTAATATTTCGTTGATGTTGGCTTCAATATCCTCTGCTCTTGCATTTGCTCCAAGCTCAACCCCCGAATTCTCCCTGACGTCTGCAGAGTAATAGCGCCCGCCAGCGGCTTGAATTATTCTCCCGTTTGGGGCTTGTTCACTGCAGAGAAAAACAACCGCCGGCGTCACTAACTCTGGAGCCAACCGCTCTGCACTGTCTTCGAATCCTGGCAAACCTAGAGTCATTCTAGTGGCCGCGATCGGAGCAATTGAATTTGTATGGATGTTGTACTTTGCGCCTTCGAGCCTGAGAGTATTCATAAAACCAACGAGGCCAAGCTTTGCGGCACCATAATTACTCTGTCCAAAATTACCAAACAATCCCGAGGTCGATGTTGTCATGACAATTCGACCATAATTTTGCTGAGTCATTATCGGCCATACAAGTTTTGAGCAATTCATGCTTCCATTAAGGTGCACATCCAGAACTGCATGCCAGTTGGATACTTCAAGCTTTGAAAAGGTTTTATCGCGAAGTATGCCTGCATTATTTACAAGCATATCAATGCGTCCCCAAGTGGCCATGGTTTGATCAATCATATTTTGAACAGAATCGATATCAGTAACAGAGGCACCGTTGGCAATGGCTTGACCGCCGTTATCGATAATCTCTTGAGAGACAAGTTCTGCCGCTGACACAGAGCCCCCGGAACCATCCACATCGCCACCTAAATCATTTACGACGACCCTCGCCCCGCGTCTTCCAAGCTCAAGCGCGTGTTGTCTGCCTAGTCCTCCACCCGCGCCAGTAACGATGGCCACCTGATCTTTAAAATTTATCGTCATAAAAGCACCTTTCTAATAGTTTAAACGCATCGCCTTGTCTCTCAGTTGACTAAAATTTTATGACGATGAGGTGGGGATTAGCAATTAATACTCAAGCTCTTTATTCAAACCGCCTATGGTCTTAATCGAAAATTTGGTTATCATCGTTAAAAATTGTTATGAGACAGCGAGAATTTTTATGAGCGAAGTCACTCCAGTTCCTGCGGCGACAGTAGTTTTGGTTCGTGAAACTGAGCAAGATTCAGGATTGCAGGTGTTGCTACTACAGCGTAACTCGCGGCTTGTTTTTCATGGTGGACATTGGGTTTTTCCGGGCGGTCGTATTGATGAAGCAGATTTCGATGAAAGCGAAGGAAGATTGGAATATCTGGCAGCAAAAAGAGCTGCTGTGCGAGAAACGTTTGAAGAAGCAGGATTAGAGATTAATGAGGATCAACTTATTCATACTGCTCACTGGACAACTCCGCCCAAAATGCCTCGTAGATTCTCGACTTGGTTCTTCATTTGCCCCATTAAGAACCCGGGCAGTGTGGAGGTAGATAATGATGAGATCCTGGATTATCGATGGGTTTCGCCTCAAGAGGCAATTGAGGATGCCAGCGCCGAAAAGTGGATTCTCCCAAGACCTACCATCACAACATTGTCAGATATATCTGATTATCGGAGCCTTGATAGCTTAATAACCGGTGTGACTGGTTCGAAAATACGAGTATTTCCAGAAGGTTCGGAATTTTATAGACCAGCGGAGATGGGTTACTCGAGTTGAGATTATAAATAGATTTGACAGACCAATAACCTGAAATTGTGAGTGGGTTTAGGTAAAGGTCTGGATTATCAGTAATCAAATTAGGTACTGCTGAATTAAACTCGGATTAGCTTCCGTAAGTCCTTGCTTTTGGGGTTAAGTTAGTGGGATAGTTAAGTAGGAGCAAAGAGTGGTCTTTGAACGAAAAATTTGCTCAATTTGTTGTCGCATCTTTACGAAAAGTGCCCGATATTTCGGCTACGAATTCTGCAGATGAATAGAAACTAAGGGTTCAATTACTGATCATAAATAGTCTTTATGTCCTCAACTACATTTGAAAATCTTCGTTTAACACTGAAGAAACTGCGTCGAAGGCGCAATAGTTTGTTTATTTTGAAGCAGGGTAGCTATTTTGCGATTGCCTCTTCTCTCTTTGTACTAGCAGTCTCAGCTATATCTTTATGGCTTGACCTGAATAAATCGGGAACAATTTCTCTGTTTTTAGTCAGCATTGTTTGTTTTCTCTGCATTGTTGTCTATTTCGTGAGAACTTTTAGGCAAAGACACACCGACGATCTGGTCTTGGCTCATTATGTCGAGGATCACATCCCTGATCTGGAACAACGCCTTTTAACCTCCTTAGAATTCACGGAAGAGGATTTAATCAAAGGTAAAGCGGGTGTCTCTCAGCAATTTATTCGACAGCTCTGGATTGACGCTCAGCATCATGTGAGAGCGCAACAGCGGGTCGTTGAAACCGTTACTCCTGCAAATTCAAGTTGGATGTCCTTTGCATTTGCGTCCGCAGTATTTTTGGTCGTAAGCGCTATATTTGTAAGGTCTGATTTGCTGATTGATTCTGCGAGTCGGCTGGTATGGCCTTTCGCGATTGATGAGCAACTGATCGTTGAGATCCCACCTCCTGAAATCGAAATAAGTGTTGAGCCTGGCGATATGGAGATGCAAAGAGGAGAGAGCGTGACAATCGTCGCACGTATTACGAATGCTGCCCCGGAATCCATAGTTCTTCGACTACAAAATGATAATGTGAACTGGCGAGATCTTTCCATGAGGCGAGATGGGAGTGGGAGCGATAGTGCTAGTTACAGCTACTTCATCCCGTCTTTAGAGGAAGATACGACTTATTACGTAACCTTTGAAGAGCGAGGAGAGCGGTCTTCGACACAGTACCGAATCGATCTTTATGACCTTCCACAAATAGAGCAAATAGATATCGCTTTTGATTATCCTGATTATACGGGTATTGAGGATATCTTGGAGGAAAATAGCGGAGATATATTAGTCCCAGAAGGCACTGTTGTGGATCTAAATGTTCTATTCAATAAGGCTATTGCCTCGGCGAGTATTGAGTTTGAAGAATCCATTCGTGATGAGGAAGAGATGGATGTGAAAACGCCTTACTCAGATACAGAATTGGTTATTGATGGCAATATTGGTAGTACGCAGTTTACGGTGAATCAAGATGGGATTTATAGAATCAGCGCAACTGATCTCTCAGGTCTAGAGAGCCCAACCCCTTTGGACTATTTCATTCGAGCTATCGAAGACAACCCGCCTGAACTTGCTCTAATTCGCCCGGGTAAAGATGAAGATGTGATGCCCCTTGAGGAAGTTGTGTTAGAAATTGATGCATCTGACGATTATGGCCTTTCAAAGTTTGATCTAAATTATAGTGTAGTAGGAGCTGGCGAGAACCAGGTAAATTTCTTAAGAGAGCCAAACTTAAAGAGTATTTCAGGTAGTGAGTTGATCTATTTAGAGGATCTTGAAGTTGAGCCAGGTGACTTTGTCAGCTATTTCCTTACATTGGCAGACAATAATGGAATCGAAGGGCCTAAAGAAGTTATTTCAGACATTTATTTTCTGCAAGTAATACCTACAGATCAAGAATTTAGACAAAACTCTGGAGGCGGCGGTGGTCAGGGTGGAGCTGGCGGTCAGGGTGGTGGTGACAGTAGTGCTTTGGTAACAATTCAGAAAGATATTATAGCGGCTACTTGGAAATTAAAGAATAGGCAGGGTCAGGTATCACAGGGAGAGTTTAATTCTGATGCTGAAATAATTGCAGAATCTCAAAAGGAGGCAACTGGCAGAGCTCGTATGTCGATAGACAGACTAGCAGAACGGCTTAATTTCTCAGATGATACCTATGACTCAGCTGTAGAAAATTTGTCCTTGGCAATAGATCAGATGAATCTTGCTGCGAGTGAACTTGATCTTCAGCAAGTTACTAGCGCTCTGGAACCTGAACAGTTGGCTTTGCAGTATATTTTAAAAGCTGAAGCCAGTATTAATCGAACCAACATAAGCATGCAACAAGGTGGCGGCGGCGGTGGTGGTGGAGCACGCCAGGAAAGAGAAGATCTGCGTGAGCTATTTGAAATGGAAATGGGGCAATTAGAGAATCGTTATGAGACGCCCAATAGTGCGGGGGGCGGTTCTCAGCAGCAGCAAGAAGAGGCTAATAAACTTGAGGAACTATCTCGTCGTCAAGAAGGGTTAACACGGGCACAGAGGAATCTTGCACGTCGGGAAGAACAAATGAGTGAGGAGCAGCGTCGCAGGGAGTTAGAGAGGCTAATGCGACAGCAGGAGCAGCTGAGCCAAGAGGTTGCTCAGCTTGCGAGACAGATGTCTTCCCAACAAGGCTCACAATCCCAGCGTAGCTCTGGTCAGCAATCGCAAACGCAACAGTCATCGAGCGGTGCAAGTGGAAGCGGGGGACAACAATCTCAGTCGTCTCTTGAGCGAGCTGCTCAACAGATGCAAGAGGCGGCTGAAAGCGACTCAGCCTCAATTGCAGCAGCTCGCAGCCAAAAGGCACTTGAAAATTTACGAGAGAGTCAGCGTGAGATGAGCCAGGAAAGCGATCGCTCCGTGAACCAGTTGGCTCAGAATTTGGGGCAGCGTGGACAACAACTTCTCCAGCAACAAAGAGAACTTCAAGATGCCCTTGGTGGTACAACTCGGCAGCAGGGTTTAGGACAGACTAGACAATCTGTAAGAAATTCGGATGAACTTCAAGCGCTAGTTGAAATGCAGCAACAACAGCAGAGAGACTTGAAAGAGATCGAGGATATGCTTCGCGCTATCATAGCCCGAGGCAGCAGTGAAGATCAGAGGTTGATGTCTCAAGCTCAGCAGGCGTCAAGAGACTTAAGACCAATTCAAGAAGAAATGCAGACCAGTAATCGCGTTCTTCGAAACGGTATGGTGAATCTTTCAGTTGATATTGAGCAAGAACTTGAGGGGCAGATTGAGGAATTTGCTCAAACACTGTCCGCCTTAAATCCAGCAAATAACAACACCCCGTCAGAGCAAATTGCTCAGGCCGCAAGAGATGCAGAAGAGTTAAGAGAGCAGGTAGAGAATTTGCAGCAGCAGGCCCTAGCTTTCGGTGAACAACAAACGGGGGCAGAAGTGCCATCAATTCGGGAAATGCGTGATCAGTTGGAGAATTCTCAACAGCTTGCTCAGAATCTTCAACGACAGCTGCAACAGCAGCAATCTCAGCAAGGTGGTCAGCAGCAGGGGTCTTCCATACAGGGTAGTTCGGGTGCACGTCAGCAAATAGGTGGGCCTAGAGATGGCGATCAGCAACGCCCTGGTCTTGGCGGAAGAGTAACAACCGATGGTAACAATTTACCTTGGGGTAACGCTCGCTCTATTCGACAGATGTTAACGCAGCAAGACATCGAGGATTTTCTGAATCAACCGGAACTTTTTCGCGAGCTACTGCAACCCATTATTGAGCTTGAGGGAGCGTTAAGAGCTCAGGCCGAACTAGACGCGATAAATCAAAAACTTTATGCGGT
>CACJAW010000001.1 GCA_902591495.1 uncultured Pseudohongiella sp. | reverse complement strand
GAAAAAAGGTTTAAGAGATATGGGTTCAAGTCTGGGACCTGAGGCAGCTCATCATCTTGCCGTTGGATCAGAAACTCTTTCCATGAGAATGGAAAGAGCAAGCTCGAATGCGCTTCAACTGGTGAAATTTTGCTCCGAACATAAAAACGTTGGAGCAACATATTATCCGGGGTTACCTGTTCATCCCCAACATACAAGAGCTAGGAAATTGTTTAAAAATTTCGGAGCCATTTTTAGCATTGACCTTGTCGACGGAATTGATTGCTTTGAGGTCTTAGATAAGATGGAAATTATTATTTCATCAAGCAATCTAGGTGATACAAGAACGTTAGCTATTCCCGTCGCACATACTATTTTTTACGAGATGGGATCAGAGAGAAGAAAATCAATGGGCATCTCTGATTCAATGATTCGATTTAGCGTAGGTATAGAAGAATTGGAAGATTTACTTGCTGATTTAAAGAAGGCTCTGGAGTGATAAATTTAATTACAACTAAAGATCTCAAAGAAGGCACTTCCCGAGGAATCGAAATTGATAACAATTTCCTATTCGCGATAAAAAAGGATGATCTCTACCACGTTTACTGGAACATTTGTCCACACATTGGTACACCTCTAGAATGGCAGGAAGATCAATTTCTGGACGACGATGGCGAACTAATACGATGTGCGACTCATGGCGCTTTATTTGAGATTAACAGCGGAAAGTGTTTAGCAGGGCCATGCATAGGAAAAAAGCTACATAAAATTCCTTTTGAAATTAGTAATGACATGATAACTGTTAAAGAATCTGACCTAAAGCCCCCCTCAAGATTCTAAATTTTTACCGGCAACTCTTTATCCAACCATATGGTGGATGATACTAAATCCACTTCCGAGCGATATGCCATTACCTCAACACCACACTTTATAGCTTCTATTAGCAATTCAGCATAAACGGGATCAATATCATGTGCCGGCGCTACAGACTCTACTCTGCTGTGTTGAACACAAAAAAACAATACGGCTCTTGCGCCAGACTCCTTAACTGACATAAGTTCTCTCAGGTGCCTTTGGCCACGAACCGTAACCGAGTCTGGAAAAAATCCTTCCCCGGTTGAAGTACCTAGACTGACGTTTTTCACCTCAATAAAACAATCTCTAAGACCCGCACTTTCTAATAAAATATCTATACGACTATTTTCACGACCATAGGGTACTTCTGTCCTTGCTTTCGAGTAGCCATGAAGTTTTTCCACTGTTTTGTTCTGAATAGATTCTAGGACCAATCTATTAGCAAGCCCAGTATTGATACCCACCAAAACTCCACCGTCAACCTCGACTAGTTGCCAAGTATGGGGATACTTACGATTCTTATTCACCGAAGCAGTGAACCAAATTGTACTGCCAGGATTGTGGCAATTTCGCATAGACCCAGTATTAGGACAGTGAATAGTTACTTGTTCCCCACTTGAAAGCCTAACGTCAGCCAAAAAACGCTTATATCTTTTAACTAGTACTCCAGACATTAATTTGTTTTCAAAATGCATCTTTTCAGAGTATCAGTTAATTTATCAAATTTTTAATGCGCTATTTAATCTCTCGATTCCCAACTCAAGATCTTTCATAGAAGTGGTAAAAGCAAACCTCACATGTTGTCTTGCCTTATGCTGTCCAAAATCTGTACCTGGCGTTATAGCAACTTTATGTTCGGCCAAAAGTCTATTACAGAATAACTCGGCGTCTTGAGAAAACTTAGATATGTCCGCATAAACATAAAACGCACCGTGAATTTCATCAGGTATCACAAAGCCCAGAGATTTCAACTCAGATGTCAGAAAAGATTTACGCAATTGAAACGCATTCCTTCTTTCTTCAAAGATTTCTATAGCCTCGTTAGAAAAAGCGTTAAGGGCAGCAAACTGAGCTATGGAAGAGGCTGAAATAAATAAGTTTTGAGCAAGCATCTCGGCCGTTTCAACGTAACCCTCTGGTACGATTATCCAGCCAAGTCTCCAACCTGTCATACCAAAATATTTTGAAAAGCTACTCACCACAAAAGCATCATTATAAACTTCCAAGATTGAAGGTATATCCGCAACATACTGCAACCCATGATAAATTTCATCCACCAATACATGCAATTGATTTGATTCAGCCCACTGACCAATTTGGGTCAGTTCATCCCGTCTCAGCGCAGTTCCTGTAGGATTACTTGGTGATGCCAGCCAAATACCAACAGTATTTCTTTCTTTTGCTTGGATGATTTGAGTCAAATTTGGTTGAAAATTTTGTACCCGGTCGACAGGTATAAGCTGAGGTTCAGCAGAAAGCATCCGAACAAAATTTCTCAAGCAAGGATAAGCCGGGTCTGGAATGAGTATTCCGTCTCCAGGAGATACGAGCATATTTGCCAAAAGTGTCAATCCGCCACTCGCCCCTGGCGTAATCAATATGCGCTTAGTGCTAATTTTTAGGTTATACTTCCGCAAATAATGCCCTGCGATTTTCTCTCTAAGTTCACTAATTCCAGGAGCTAGTGTGTATTGGGTTTTTCCGCTATTTAGTGCCTCCTTAGCGCCATTAAGTATTGGTTGAGCAGTAGTAAAATCAGGTTCCCCTACTTCCATGTGAACAACCTTTTCTCCATTTGCCTCAAGTGCTGAAGCCTGGTCCATTACAGTCATAACTCGAAAAGGTGAAACCTTCGCCATCGCTTTTGAAAATTTCAATTTCGAATTACGCATAAAGATTAAAAATTTTAACCAACAATCAATGACTTGTTTTGATTACATACCTCATTTACATATAAGAATAACCTGCAATCATTCAATTTTCATTAATTCAGAATAAAATCTTTCTAATTTTATAGCATCACGGCAAATAATCTGTTAAGTTACGCGGCTTTCTAAAAATTACCGGTAGTAAGTATGGCCTCCCCAACAAATCTCGACTCTGTTCCAGTACTTAAAAATTTCGTTCCGTACAAGCCAAAAAGAGGCGAACAGTATATGAACGAAAAACAACAAGAACACTTCAAAAACATACTGCTAGACTGGCGAAAACAGCTGATGCAGGAGGTAGATCGGACAGTTAATCATATGCAGGACGATGCGGCAAATTATCCCGATCCTGCAGATCGGGCGACTCAGGAGGAAGAGTTTAGTCTTGAACTTCGGACGAGAGACCGGGAACGGAAATTAATTAGAAAAATAGATAGTACCATAGAAACGATAGCTCAAGATGATTACGGCTTCTGCGTAACTTGCGGTCTTGAAATAGGCATAAAAAGGTTAGAGGCTAGACCAACAGCAGACAAATGCGTTGATTGTAAAACGCTTGATGAAATGAAAGAGAAACAACTTGGTAATAACTAAGGTTACAAGATTAGTTTAAAAGATTTCCTATAAATACTTTTAATATATATGGTATTGCTGTTTTGGATTAGATAGAACAAGTCCAACAAACAGGTCATTGATCGTGACTAACTTCGAGGCTGAAAAACAAACCAGCTATATTGGGCGTTTCGCTCCATCACCAACCGGCCCCCTGCACTTTGGTTCTGTAGTTGCGGCGCTTGCCAGCTATTTGGATGCTAAATTTAACAAAGGGTTGTGGTTCGTCCGCATAGAAGATTTAGATCCACCTCGCGAGCAAAGTGGTGCTACTAATTTAATTTTAGACCAACTTCTATCCCTAGGATTAGAATGGGATAATGATGTGTTATTTCAAAGCACACGTTTAAATGCCTATCAATCTGCTCTTCAGAAACTATCTCAAAAATCTTTAACCTATAGTTGTGACTGTACTCGCGCTTCGATTAAAGAAAGAGGCTCTATTTATGATGGCTACTGCAGAACAAGAGATAAAGCACCCAAACATAGTTTTGCTATCAGAATTAAAACGTCGAATGGAAAGATTAGCTTCCAAGATGAGATCAGAGGGGATTTCAAACAAGACGTCGGAAAAGAAGTAGGAGATTTTATAGTTCTGAGAAAAGATAAGCTTTTTGCTTATCATCTAGCTGTAGTAGTAGACGATGAGTATCAAAATATATCGCACGTGGTTAGGGGAGGCGATTTAATTAATTCGACACCTCGCCAAATTTACCTACAACAACTACTCGATTTCAAGACACCAAGGTATGCTCATATCCCGATAGCTGTGAACGATCAAAATATAAAGCTCAGCAAACAGAATTTTTCACCAGGAATAGAGATGAAGAACGCCTCAACTGTAATTTTTCAGGCTCTTCATTTTCTTGGGCAGAAGCCACCCGAACCTCTATCAAGAGCATCTGCTCCAGAGATAGTGCATTGGTCAATATGTAATTGGGATATACATGCTGTGCCCAAGTTAGTTAACATCAGGGAAAAGCCTCTTAGCGAAGCGTAAAATCATGTATATTCCAAGATCAATACTTGTATTAATCATTATTGTCTATCTCCTATTCTTAACCAGTATTGATTGGATAAACGAACCACAAGGAGCATGGTTCCGACCATTTTTTGTAGGTATTTTGGTCGTTATTGTCGCTGCATGGTCTCACAGAGAGCAAGACTCGGATGAATTATGAATTAACGACCCTCTTAGTCATCGGTGGTGGTTACTTAGTTTTGTTGTTTGCTGTAGCCTACTTCACCGACAAGGGTTGGGTTCCGTCAAAATTGGTTAATCACCCTATTGTCTATGTTCTTTCCCTGGGTGTTTTCGCAAGTATTTGGGCCTACTACACTTCTATCGGAAACGCATTGCGAGAGGGCTACGGTTATCTCGCACAATCTATAGGTATCTCACTCGCATTTTTATTTTCGCCTCTGCTGCTAAAGCCAATACTAGAGTTGACAAGAAGTCATCAATTAAGCTCCCTTGCTGACCTGATGGCTTTTCGATACCGATCCCCCTGGGCAGGCACCATAACTACATTAGTTATCTTAATTGGAGTTACACCCCTTATCGCATTGCAGATAAGAGCAGTTGCGGATACCGCTAATATTTTAGCGTCATCCACTAACAGAGGTTCTATTGCATTTATTTTCTGTATCCTGATAACCCTTTTTGCAATTTTATTTGGAACCTCAACTCAAGCTGGTAGAACTCGTCATGACGGCCTTTTAATGGCGATTGCTTTCGAATCGTTGGTAAAGCTGATTGCATACCTTGCTGTTGGTGCTTTTGCAATTTTTGGAGTATTTGGAGGCTTTGAAGGGCTTAATGAGTGGCTCATTAGTCGGCAAGATTTGGTGCAAACTTTAAAAGAGACCGATTACCTTAGCTCGTTTCATATGATGACTTTATTGTTCTTCTCTGCATCCGTTGCGATGCCGCATATGTTTTATGTCACCTTTAATGAAAATAATACAAATAACAACCTCTCCGCTGCAAGCTGGGGCTTACCATTATATTTTCTGCTTCTCAGCTTACCCGTATTACCAATTCTATGGGCTGGCATCAAAGCTGATACAGGACTACAAATTGAATATTTTCCTGTCATCATCGGAGCTGCTCATGACTTTCCCTTATTTTCTTTGGTTGGATACCTTGGAGGATTGAGCGCAGCTAGTGCGCTAATCATAGTAATTACACTAGCTCTTTCGAATATGTGTCTAAATCACATTATACTTCCAATTTATCAACCTACAGCTAGAAATGATATCTATAGCTGGTTGCTCTGGCATCGAAGAGTTCTTATCACTACCTTGATATGGGCTGGCTATCTCTTCCATTATTTATACGGTTACCGTATCAGTATTGAAATGATAGGGGTAGTAGCTTTTTCGGCATCAGTACAATTCTTGCCGGGCATAGTTTCGATTTTATATTGGCCTCAAGGCAACAAAAAAGGATTCCTGGCAGGGTTATGTATATCTTTTATTTTATGGATCTTTTTCATCGTATTACCTCTTTTTTATGATATCAGCACATCTTTTCTTACATTTAACTCAACATATTGGAGAGAGTTAATAGCAATCTCACTCATCCTGAACACCCTTACATTTTTCATAGTATCACTTCTTACAAAGGCCAGTGATGAGGAGAAAAGTTCCGCAGATCTTTGTGCTTTGGATACAATTCAACGGCGCAAACGAAGTGGTCTGAATGCTAAATCACCATCGGATTTTATAAAAAGTTTAAGTAAGCCGCTGGGAAAAAAAACTGCCACAAGAGAGGTTAATCAAGCTCTTGATGATTTAAAACTAGAGATTGATGATAAGCGGCCTTACTCTATGCGTAGACTAAGAGGGAAGCTCGAGGCGAACCTATCAGGTCTTTTGGGTCCATCTTTCGCCAGAGAATTAATTGATCGATACCTTCCTTACAGCGCAGTATCAAAACATAGTAGCTCTGACTTAAATGTGATTGAAAACCGGATCGAGTCTTACCGTAGCAATTTATCTGGTATGGCAACAGATCTTGATAACCTTCGAAGATATCATCGACAAATTTTACTTGATCTCCCTCTCGGCGTCTGTTCATTGAGTTATGAAAATGAGGTTATTATGTGGAATCACTCCTTGGAAGATTTTACACACATTGCCGCATCAGATGTAGTCGGTTCACAATTACTAGATCTTCCTGAGCCCTGGCTTTCTTTAATTAGTAATTTTCTTGATAACAATGCTAATCATTCTTTTAAAAGTAAATTTCAGTTAGAAGACAAAGAGAAAACGGTTAATCTACATAAATCACTAATAGCAGACTCTGGCCAGCAAGATGTCAGAAACGAAGGAATCATAATTCTTATCGAAGATATAACAGAAACAGAAATACTCGAAGCAGGTCTTACTCATAGTGAACGACTCGCGTCTATTGGGAGATTGGCGGCAGGAGTAGCGCACGAAATTGGCAATCCAATTACTGGAATTGCATGCTTAGCTCAAACGATAAGGGATGAATATCAAGAAAACGAATTAAATGTCTTAGCAAAAAAAATTATTGAACAGACTGATCGCACATCGAACATATTACAATCATTGGTCAATTTCGCACATGCTGGATCAGCACGCAAAAGTCGACAGCAAGAATTTGTCGATATAAACAATTGTATACAAGAAGCAAGAATGCTCATTTCACTCGATAAGAAAAATAGTGATATAGAATACCAAATATCTTGTAGTTCAGATGCGACAATTCTCGGCGACCCTCAGCGAATTTTGCAAGTGCTAGTAAACCTCATCAACAATGCTCGTGATGCGAGTCAACCAAAAAGTACAATTACCTTAAATGCGACCTCAGAGGGCGAACATGTCAGGATCACAGTAACTGATCAAGGAATTGGAATTTCTCAAACAATAAGGGATCGTATTTTCGATCCCTTCTTCACAACAAAGGAGGCAGGTGAAGGAACGGGACTTGGTCTTTCTTTAGTTTTCAGCATAATAGAGGACTTAGACGGAGATATTGATATAATTAGTCCCGTTAACAAAGAGTCCGGCAGAGGAACATCTGTTATCGTCACATTTCCGCGGGTCTCAGATATTACACAAGCTTATGAAAAATAGTAGATTCTTTCCAAATTTGGTTTATAAGTCTTGAGTATGGGGAATATAATCGAATCAAAACAAATTCTCGTAGTCGAGGATGAAGAGGTTATTCGTAATTCCTTACGACGGCTTTTGGAGCGCCATAATTATCAAGTAACAACGGCAATTACTGTCCAAGAATCTCTTGATAAATATAACCTGGATGATTTTGACGTAATCATCAGCGACCTCCGACTTCCTGGAGCTCCGGGGACCGACTTAATAAAAGCCACGATTACGCCTGTTTTAATTATGACAAGTTACTCCAGTATTCGATCCGCGATCGACTCAATGAAAATGGGTGCTGTTGACTACATCGCAAAACCTTTCGAGCATCAAGAACTAATCGATACAGTAGATAAAATTATTGTTTTAGATTCAAATGAGATCAACCATTCTACCAAGCAAGAGTCAGAACCGCCTGTTCAAGGCATGGTAGGTAGTTGTCCCCAAATGATAGAAATGTTTAGGCGCATTCGAAAAGTAGCACAAACCAACTCAACCGTTTTGATCAGTGGTGAATCAGGAACAGGTAAAGAGTTAGTAGCAAGAGCTATTCATGATTTGAGTGGTCGCGGAGATGACGAAATGGTGTCCGTAAATTGTGCTGCCATTCCGGAGAGCTTAATCGAATCGGAATTATTCGGACATGAGAAGGGAGCATTTCCAGGAGCAAAATCCACCAGAACCGGATTGGTTGAGACAGCTGATGGAAGCACTCTTTTTTTAGATCAAATTGGAGAACTTCCTCTTGAAGCTCAAGCTAGACTGCTCAGAGTAATTCAAGAAAGCGAAATTAGAAAAGTTGGATCAGTGCAATCCAAGAAAGTCGATGTTCGGTTAGTAGTCGCTACACACGGCGACCTTAAACAACTTGTTGTTGACGGCAGTTTTAGAGAAGATTTATTTTATCGGATAAATGTCATGACGCTTTTAATACCTCCTTTAAGAGATAGAGGCAATGACATATTGGAACTCGCAGATACAATCCTGCGTAATAACTGCGAAAAGCTGGGCAAGAAAAATTTAAAATTTAGCGATCTCGCAAGTAAAGCTATAGCGACTTATAGCTGGCCCGGCAATGTTAGAGAACTGGAAAATTCAATTGAGCGAGCAGTCGTACTCACAGAAAGCGAAGAAATTGACGAAGAGCTTTTCAATTTTAGCAGTGATGAGAAACCACTGCAGACAAAGGATGAACCAGAAGCAATCCATCAATCAGCAGAGGGTTTGTCTTTGGAGGATTACTTTCGTCATTTTGTTCTAGATCATCAAGAATCTCTCAATGAAACCCAGCTCGCGAAGAAATTGGGTATATCACGAAAAAGTTTATGGGAGAGACGTCAAAAATATGGTATCCCCCGTAAGAAAAAGTCATAAATGACAGACTTTCTAATAATGCAACAAAATCCTGGGAGTTGATTGATTGACCAATCTTTAAACAAATTTAACCAAGATTAGATAAAGCTTAACGCCAAAACCCTGAATGCTACTTTTCGATACATTAAAAGGTGAAAATACGTAACAAAGAGAAATAAACAGTAAATCACAAAAAAAATTGTTTACTAACTTTTTTCCTCATATTTATAATGGTTAAACAATAACAATAAACAACAATAATAAAACCTGATAAAAATAAAAATAGCACAGCAAACTAAGGTGCATTAAAAAAAAAGGTGGACTTTGTCTTTTGGGAATAAGTTTACTTCCAGTGTCAAAAATACCGCCTTATCGATTCGGGTAGCCCATTTGGCCTCCTTAGGAAAATATATAATAAATTTTGCTGCAATCCATGGCAGAGTGAGGGGTGATTTAGCCCCTTTTTTGTTTTCTGAGGACATAAAAGATTTAGTGCATTTATTCAAATACTAAAAGCGTGACCTGTGCAAGTTAACTTTACTATCCGTCGCCTCCCAACTTAAAAATTAAATCAACTACGCATTTCAATACATGAATTCCGAATTAGATGTCCCCGGCATAGAAAATGCTGACATAGTTCCTCGAGATAGTCATACTATTTCTCGTAAAGATATTTCACCGAATGCATTAAAAGTTTTATACAGACTTTTGAAAGCGGGTTACCAGGCTTATATAGTTGGAGGTGGCGTCCGAGATCTTTTGCTGGGCAAAAAACCAAAGGACTTTGATATCGCAACCAATGCTAAACCAGCAGAAATAAAGGTCCTATTTAATAACGCTCGTGTAATTGGTCGACGCTTCAGGATTGTGCACATCAGATTTGGCAAGGAAATCATAGAGGTCACAACATTCCGAGCTGATCACCACCCAATAAGTGAAATTACAGAAAATCTTACTTTCAAAGAAGATCGAGAACGAGATTCAGTTCATTCGGAAGAAGGTATGATCTTGAGAGATAATGTCTACGGAAATATTGACGAAGACGCAAAGCGTCGAGATTTCACAGTTAATGCGCTTTATTATACAACCGATGGATTTCGCTTACTCGACTTTAATCGCGGGCTGCAGGATTTAAAATCCAGAAAAATTCGAATTATTGGAGATCCAAAAGAGAGATATAAAGAAGACCCAGTTCGAATGCTCCGAGCAATTCGGTTTTCCGCTAAATTGGGGTTCAGTATTGAAGAAAACACGAAAAAGCCAATCGACGAACTTGCTTATCTCCTTGACTCTATCTCATCTGCTCGTCTTTTCGATGAGACCATAAAGCTTATGACTGGAGGTTATGCCGTTAAAACATTCGCCATGCTACGAGAATTCCAACTAGGAACATTTCTTTTTTCGCCCACATTAGAGGCCCTGTCAGAAGCCGATAATAGCTCAA
Source organism: uncultured Pseudohongiella sp. (assembly GCA_902591495.1). GTDB lineage: Bacteria > Pseudomonadota > Gammaproteobacteria > Pseudomonadales > Pseudohongiellaceae > UBA9145. Next base: position 87,067 of record CACJAW010000001.1, on the reverse strand, counting down.
CTAAACTTGTCGAACTGGCTCTAGAAAAGACTGACCAGCGCTTAAATGAAAATAAATCAGTCACGCCGTCTTTTTTATTCGCGGCACTATTGTGGCCAGTATTTAAGATGCACTTAGCGGAGAGCAAAAATCTTGGGCTTGCCCCTCAGTTAGCTTTTGAAAAATCAGCTCAATTCGCTATAAATGAACAACTTGGATATACGGCCATACCCCGACGGTTTACACTAGCCACAAAGGAAATCTGGCTACTACAGAGTAAATTGGCAAGTCGCTCCAAAAAGAGTATGGAAACTGTATTTTGTAATAGCAGATTTCGTGCAGCCTATGATTTTCTTTTACTTAGAGAAGAATCTGGGGAAGAGCTCAAAGGACTGGGACAATGGTGGACGAAATTCCAAGAAAGCAATGAACCCGAGAGAAAAAAACTGATCTTATCAAGAAGCAAAAAGAAGAAGCGATTTGCTAGCAAGAGAAAATCTTCGAATCACAATCATCCAGGAAATTAATGTCCAAAATTAGAGCATTAAATAATCAATCCCCACCCAAATATATTGCTGTGGAGGGCCCGATCGGCGTAGGTAAAACAAGCCTAAGCAAAAGATTAGCAGAATCTTTCGACTATGAATTACTCCTAGAAAACAGTGAGGAAAACCCATTTTTAGATCGATTTTATAAAGACCCTAAACAACATGCGCTTTCAACTCAGCTATTTTTTCTTCTCCAACGCGCTCAGCAACTTCGAGAATTACGTCAAGAGGACATGTTTCAACCGCTTCGTATCGCAGATTGGTTGATCGATAAGGACCGCCTATTTGCGAAAGAAAACTTAGATTCAGATGAATATGCATTGTATATAAATGTGTTCAAACATTTAACTGTTGATGCACCAATACCTAATTTAGTGATCTATCTACAAGCCCCAACTGAAATTTTAATAGACCGAATAAAAAAAAGAGGGATTCCAGCTGAACAAGTTATTGAGCGTGAGTATATAGAAAACCTTAGCGCTGCTTATACTGAGTTTTTCCACTATTACACCAAGTCCCCTCTTTTGATTATTAATACGTCAGAAATAAATTTAGTTTCTGACGACAAAGATTATCAACACTTAGTCGACTATATCGCCTCTAATCCAACAGGAACCAATTTTTTAAATCCTAGCCTTTCCTTCATCTGAGTCCTTAGACTTTAAAACATACAGAGTGCATAGCTCAACAATCAACCGATATCTTTCGGAGTCATTTTCCATTAGACTTCGGATTATGAGTACTCAAAATGCTTCTTCAACTATCACCTTGAGATCCTTACAAAAATTTAAGGAGAACGAGGAAAAATTTGCATGCCTTACAGCATATGATGCTTGTTTTTCCTCTATATTAAGTGAGGCTGGGGTAGAAGTAATTCTTGTAGGAGATTCCTTAGGCATGGTGCTTCAAGGTCATGACAGCACACTACCTGTCACGATGACCGACATGATTTATCATACGAGATGTGTGAAACGCGGCAACAAGGGCTCGCTGATCATGGCCGACCTTCCCTTCATGAGCTATGCCTCTGAAACTCAAACATTAGAGAATGCCGCGTCTTTAATGCGGGCTGGAGCACATGTTGTAAAGCTTGAGGGCGGTGCGTGGATCTCAAACACAACCAAATTATTAACAGAGAGAGGCATACCTGTGTGTGCCCATATGGGCCTAACCCCTCAGAGTGTTAACCGGATTGGTGGCTTTCACGTACAAGGTAGAGACACAAATCACGCACAGTTAATTATCGATGAAGCTCTCATGCTTCAAGAGGCGGGCGCCAACATCTTGCTCCTTGAGTGCGTTCCAAGAGCTCTTGCTAAAAAAATTACCGGGTTATTAAAAATTCCTGTTATCGGCATCGGAGCAGGACCCGACACCAATGCTCAAATCATGGTCCTTCATGATGTGCTAGGTGTATCTCCGATAACTCCAAAATTTGTCAAAAATTTTTTAGTTGAAGGTAATAACAGTATTTTTCAGGCCATTGAAGCATACGTTAATGCTGTTAAAACAAAATCATTTCCTTCTGAAGAGCACTGCTTCAACTAAATAACATTAAATCCTGATTATGAACTCTACGAGTAACATTAACGAACTCAGAACGAGTCTTGAGCTCCTCAAAAAAGCTGGTAAAACGATTGGTTTAGTGCCAACAATGGGAAATCTGCATGATGGCCATATAAATCTTGTTAAAGAGTCTCTAAAAAAGAATGATTACACAGTTGTTTCAATTTTTGTTAACCCTCTGCAATTCAATCCTAATGAAGATTTAGAAACCTACCCTCGAACCATTGAAGAGGATAAAGAAAAACTCCTTGCGTGTGGTTGTGACTTTTTGTTTATACCAACCACTCAAGAATTCTATCCTGAAACCCTTTATCCTCATACTCAAGTAAAAGTGCCGGGCCTATCGGATATATTATGTGGTTTAGAAAGGCCAGGTCACTTTGAAGGGGTATGCACAGTAGTCACGAAACTACTCAACATAGTACATCCTGATAACGCATATTTTGGATTGAAGGATTATCAGCAGTACTTAATCGTCAAGAAAATGACCAAAGACTTAATGATTGATACTCGAATCGTTGGCTTGGAGATAGTCAGAGATTCTGACGGCCTGGCTCTCAGCTCCAGAAATGGTTTTCTATCTGATCACGAACTACAAAAAGCACGACAAATTTATCATTCTTTGCAAAAAACTGCGAAACGTATATACCTTAGCGAAGCAAAGTTTCAGGACCTTGAAAAGCTTGCTCACCAAGAATTGCTTGCCGCTGGACTAACTCCCGAATATTTTGTAATTCGCAACTCGGAATCGCTTAAATCTGCCACCCCAGAAGATCCTAACTTAATAATATTAGTAGCAGCAACTTTAGGATCAGTTAGATTAATCGATAATATTCGAATATCTTTAGCAGATCATGAAGCAATTGAGTAGCAATTAGGTTTGGTGCATACTGACCTCATCTGAAGGTCACTTAAGAAATTTTTCTACACCATAATACTGACATACAGACGTAAACAAAGGAAATTCCTATGTCACAGGAAAAAATATATCCTGTTGCCGAACTTGGGTTGAATAATAGTCATCTCAATCGTGAAAGCTATGAGAGGCTTTATAAAAAGTCGATTGAATTCCCGGAGGAGTTCTGGTCAGAGCAGGCGGAAGAGTTATTGAGCTGGCACGAACCATGGGAACAGGTTAAGCGAGGCAACTTTAAAGACGCAAACAACCAATGGTTCCCAAACGCAAAATTAAATGTTTCTTATAATTGCATTGACAGGCATCTTGACGCTCATGGAGATCAAATAGCCATAATTTGGGAAGGTGACGAGCCTGAAGATGATGCAAAAATTACTTATAGTGAATTGCATAAAAAAGTTTGTAAGTTTGCAAACGTATTAAAAAGTCGTGGGGTAAAAAAAGGCGACCGTGTATGCGTTTATATGCCTATGGTACCTGAGGCCGCCTACGCAATGCTGGCCTGCGCGAGAATAGGAGCAATTCACTCCGTTGTCTTTGGTGGATTCTCACCAGACTCCATTAAAGACCGTATTCTCGACTCAGATTGTCAAACCGTAATAACCGCTGATGAAGGGATTCGTGGAGGTAGGCTAATTCCACTAAAAGAGAATGTAGATATCGCTTTAAAAAGCTGTCCAAATGTTCACTCTGTTCTTGTTGTTCGACGGACCAATGCGAAAGTTGGATGGGTTGATTCAAGGGATGTTTGCTATTACAAAGCAATCGAGTCAGTAAGCGAAGTATGTGAACCCGAACTAATGGATGCCGAGGATCCACTTTTTATACTCTACACGTCAGGCTCAACTGGAAAGCCCAAGGGCGTCCTTCATACAACCGCAGGCTATCTTTTGGGAGCCGCTATTACTCACAAATATGTATTCGACTATCATCCTGGCGATATTTATTGGTGTACGGCCGATGTAGGATGGGTAACTGGGCATTCTTATATAGTCTATGGTCCGTTAGCAAATGCTGCGACAACTCTTATGTTTGAGGGTGTACCCACCTACCCAGATGCATCCCGATTTTGGCAAGTAGTCGACAAGCATCAGGTCAACATTTTCTACACTGCACCGACTGCAATTCGAGCTCTGATGGCAGTTGGCAACGAGCCGGTCAAAGCGACATCTCGCAGTTCCCTTCGACTTCTAGGGTCAGTTGGTGAACCCATAAACCCCGAGGCATGGGAATGGTACTACAGAGTCATCGGAGATGGTCGTTGCCCTATCGTTGACACCTGGTGGCAGACAGAAACGGGATCCATAATGATCACACCATTGCCAGGTGTTACAGATTTAAAGCCAGGTTCAGCAACTTTACCGTTTTTTGGAGTAAATCCAGCTCTTGTTGACAGTAATGGAGATGAAATAACTGGCGCTGCAACTGGAAATCTTGTAATCAAGGAGTCCTGGCCCAGTCAGATCCGGACAGTTTTTGGCGACCATAAGCGCTGTATAGATACTTATTTCTCAGCTTACCCTGGGTATTACTTCACAGGCGATAGTGCTCGAAGAGATGAAGACGGTTTTTACTGGGTAACTGGTAGAGTAGATGATGTTATCAATGTTTCTGGACATCGTTTAGGTACAGCTGAAATTGAAAGTTCATTGGTTCTTCACAGTGATGTCGCTGAGGCCGCTGTTGTTGGGTACCCACATGATATCAAAGGTCAGGGAATATATGCTTACGTGACTCTTATGTCTGGAGTAGAAGCCAATGAAACTCTGCGTAAAGAATTGATCGCCTTTGTGGGAAAAGATATCGGTGCATTTGCCAAACCTGAAATTATACAATTTGCTCCAGGCCTACCAAAAACCAGATCTGGGAAAATTATGAGACGAATTCTCCGCAAGGTAGCGGCAAATGAACTTGAAAATCTTGGTGATACCACGACGCTCGCAGATCCCACAGTTGTTGAGCAGCTTATTGAGAATCGAGTGAATAAATAATTCAGTTCTAAACAGCTTGTGTCGCGATATTCATAAAATCGAGAGCTAGCCTCCATTTTGTCAGCGATAAATAATGGAATTTCAGCTTAAATGTTAAGAGAGCATCGAGCTATATTTGAGAAGCTGCCCATAATCGGGAAAATCTCACACACAATTTCTGGATCTTACCCACTCACCCTGCAGGGAAATATAGTCCTACTAATCTCAACGACTTCTCTTAAAATTTTTGGGTATGACTCAATGGACTTAGTTATATTCGCACTTGCAATCTGCGCACTTGTGATTTTAATTTTTTGTCTTTTTTGTGTAATGATAGGCGGGCTCATCATTCAGAAAAAAATTGGAGGTAAAATAGACCAAGCGAAAAATGGCGACTCTGTATCGGTAGAAGTAGGATTCCCAAATGAAACCGGTTTCAGGGTTACTCCCATAAGACTCCTCCCTCTAGTAAAACTCAAATGGAAATTCATATACCCCGATGAAATAGAGACGCGAATCAGAGCTAACAAAGGAGCTGCTCTATCAGAAGAAATTATCCCCAATAAGCGTTGTAAAATAAATCATGTAATCCGCAAATTTTCTCTCTCTGACGTGCTTGGGTTTTGCAGTTACTCCTGGATTCAAAAACAAACGCTAAATTTTACAGCTCTCCCACAAACCAATACATTAAGAGCTATACCCCAGCTTCGTTCTCTAAGTGCTGAAGATGGTTTATCTAATCCCTCCGGAAAACCAGAGGGTGATCGAATGGAAATCCGGCGGTATGTCCCTGGAGATTCAATTCGTGATGTGATGTGGAAAGTTTACGCTAAAACACGCCAACTAAATGTGCGATTAGCAGAGAAAAGCGTGTTACAAGATACTCAAACGGTAGCCTACTTGATCAGTAGCGACCAAGATGAAGCAGCCGCAGCAATAGCAAGAATGTCTCTTGAGACCGGAGCTCTAGGCAAGGATTGGACCTTCGGGGCGGATGGATGTGATCACCCCTGCCAAGATTTAAAAAGTGCGCTAGATGCAGTAGCAAAATCAAGAGCTATCGAGGTGCCCCATGAGTATGGCCTGGACAAATTTCTCCGGTTTGCCACAGGCAAATCTTCAACTTATTGTATTATTTTTGCAGCGGCGGAGATCGCTCCCTGGCTACCAAAAGTATTAGATACAGTTAGCTCCTTACCAAATGGCTTCTCGATAGTGTTAGCAACGGACGGTTTTAAAGGAGTAAAAGAACGAAAAATATGGGAGAATCTTCTTTTTAAACAAGATAAATATTCCATGAACGAAGGAAACGGTAGTAGTCCAAAAAGCGATATCCTACGATTGTTGACCGAACTAAAACAACGAGCAGAATCTGTAATTGTAATTGACAGGCAGTCTGGCCAAGGATTTGATCACCTTTTAAGGAGAATTGGATAGCATAGCCATAAATAGCCGCTGAGATTTAAATGATGTCCCTGCAAAAAAATTTGAACAATTGCTCTATTAAAAAATTTTGGCACTCCGTAATTTTAGGAGCGAGTTTTTGGATATTAAGCATACCGATGACAACACTCGGCGGATCACTGGCTGCCTTCCTTGGTTGCATAATAGCGTGTCGCCTCATTAATTCGGCGCATACTCAGAGTGCTATTTTATCGATTCGTACTGGTGTTCTTCTGGCAATCTATGCTGGTATTTTTCTAGCTGGATTAACGCTCTCTGAGTTGTTAGTGAATACCAAATTTTTATCGTTATCAATTTCACCGATAATAGTATTTCAACTGGGTGAAATTGCTCGATGGTTTACCATAAGTTTCGCAGGCGGCTCGTTTCTGAGAACTCTAGCGGTACGAAAGAAATATGGCACCATTTTAGAAATTTTATTTGTCGCAACGGCGTTTACCCTTACTCTTGCCGCGCACAGAAACGGTATGATTCATCGTCCTTTTTTTATTGGAGATTTTGCACAAATTAGAGGTATTGATCCTTCTACAATATTATTAATAATCGGTTGTGGAGCGGTCTTAACCTTATCGGCACTCCTTCTCTTCGAGCAACGTGCCAAGCGGCTCTTGTATCATTTCTCTATTTTGACTTCGTTGTGTCTATCTCTCTTCTTTTATGTAAATCTATTTGGACTACCGACTCCTCAATCAACCGACTCGATGGGACTTACCGGGCGTGAAGCTGGCACGAACTCACAAAACGAGAACCCATTCCGAGATGGCGAGAACGAAAATAGTGATAGAGAAGCACCGGTAGCGGTAGTTGTATTTCGAGATGATTATGAACCACTTAATGGCGCTTACTACTTTAGAGAATCAGCCTACTCTCAGTTCAATGGCACTATGTTAAGTTATTCTAATTTCGAGGGCATGGATTCTGATCTTATAAAACGATTTCCGGAGAACAGGATTGAATCATCTGATCCGCCGCCAAGTGAGGAGAGGCACCAATTAACTAGGACAACCGTTGGCATGTTGGTGCCCCATAAAAACCCCTTTGGTCTAGAAAGCCCTGTTACTTATCAAAACAGGACAAATCCTAACAATCTCAGGTTCAAAAGAACTTATGATACGTATTCTCTCGCCCCTGAGTATGAACTAGAGTATTTGTTAAATCGTGAGACCGGTAACGAAGACTGGTCAGACCAAACATTAGCTGAATACTTGAAAATACCCGATGACGATCGTTATAAATCTCTGGCTACAGAATTACTTACTGAGTTAAAGCCTGAATTTAAAGACGATCCATTCGCTAAAGCTTGGACTATTAAGACCTATCTGGATCAGAATGGAATCTATAGTCTGAAAAATCAACACGCTTACGAATCTGATCCTGCCGCCTCTTTTCTTTTTGGTGACTTAACCGGTTACTGCATGCATTTTTCATTTGCTGCAACATATCTTTTTCGTAGTGTCGGTATTCCGGCGCGAGTAGGGATCGGATATTCAGTACCAGTATCTAATCGAGCGGGCGGGTCAGCACTTCTTATCCAAGCCATTCATGGACATGCCTGGCCAGAAGTTTACTTTAAAGATATTGGTTGGGTGATTATTGATCCCGCACCCCAACAAACCCTAGTAGATATGACTACTGACCCACAAGATTCTTTACAACAGATGTTAGGAGACATGTTGAGGAATGAAGAGTCCTTTCAAGAATTTATGGACTCTCAAAGAGGTAGTTATTTTGACATCACTACTTTCATAAATACTCTCTATCTGATTGCGATTTTCATATTAGCTATGGGTTACATAATAAAAGCATATCGCCTATCCGCTCCTAAATTTCTTGCTGGCGATAAAGAAGGTCGCCTGCATTTTAGAGCGATTTTAGATCGCTTGGCCTCCATAGGAGTTCATAGGAAGTTTGGCGAAAGCCGAGAACGTTTTGCCGTGAGAGCATGCTCTGTCGCACCCTCAATAACAGAAATTACCAAATTACATTTGGCGCTCGCATTAGGGCAAAGACAACAAGTAGAATATGAAGAAGAATGGCAGGCTTTTGAAAATGCAGTTGTAGATGAAATAAAACTGAATACAAACTCGCGTAGCCGGTTATTAGCATTACTCAACCCCTTTTCATGGCTCCTAACTAAATGATAATCCTAAATGAATTATCCTTTAAGCTAAGAGCTCTTTAGAAAAACATAAAAGTGATTCCTTAAATATGACTACTAATAGGACTAACTCGCTTGAGCCAGCATTTATCGAGGCACAGGACGTACTCTTACGACTTCAAGAAATAGTGAAACAACAGGTAATCGGTCGAGATAATATAATTGAATTAGCGATCATCGCGCTTGTCGCCGATGGTCACATTCTACTAGAAGATTTTCCTGGCTCAGGAAAAACAACCCTAGCAAAAGCACTTGGCGAAGCGATAGAGAGTAAAAATCTTTCAACTGGGGCAACATTGCCATTTAGAAGAATACAGTTCACGCCAGACTTGCTGCCCTCGGATGTCACTGGTGTTTCGATATTCGACGTCAAAACTGAACGTTTTAATTTTCGCCATGGACCTTTATTTGCCCATGTCGTATTGGCAGACGAGATAAATCGCACCTCACCTAAAGTTCAGTCGGCGATGCTAGAAGCCATGGGAGAGAAACAAGTCACTGTCGACAACACGACATACGCTCTCGACGAGTTATTTTTTGTCATAGCGACGCAAAATCCACTCGACCTAGTTGGCACCTACCCTTTACCAACACCACAACTCGATAGATTCCTTTTTAAAATCTCGATGGATCATATTGATCGGGCAGCGGAGCTAGAAGTGCTTGACTCAATCAAAGAGAGAAGGCGTTTGGTGGGCAACCAAAATAAAGTCAATCGTGACGATATTTTAAAAGCAAGGAAAACTATCTTCACACAAATTAACATCGATCAAGCGATAAAAACGACATTAGTCGATATTTCCACAAACCTAAGAAAAGATGAGCGAGTTTTACAGGGTAATTCAACAAGAAGCATGGTCTTATTACTGCCCGCATTGCAAGTTCGTGCGGCAATACGGGATCGTAGTTATGTTTCATCCGAAGACATTGAAAATCTAATCCCCGAAGTTCTTAATCACCGAATCGAGCTCGTCCCTGGCGTAAGTGATTTTGACAAGGTGCTTCAAGATAATATGGAAAGACCTTTAGAAGAACTGGCCAAAAGCACTTTAACGAAATGAATCCTGGATTTAGAAATAAAACCAATAGCAAGCTAAGCCTACTCTTAGTTACGAGCATTTTACCGATATTGAGTTTCTCGCAGAATGGCGATGAGTTATTGATTGAGGATATTAAAACCGAAGAAACTTCAAATCAGTTATGCTTTGGATTCAGTGATATTGGCGATTCGAGAGCATTAGAGATCTGTGATGCATTGGAATTACGAGAAAACATAAAGGCGAGGGAACTAGCAGAAATATGGGTAAGAAACGAACCAGACTCACCAGCCGCCCAGTTTGCGCTTGCCGAAATTCTTGCAACAATAGAGGGAAACTTACCAAGAGCTCTTTTTCATCTAATCCGAGCTGAAAATCTAACAGATTTTAAATCAATAGACGCTGCGTTTAATTCCGGTCAAATGCAATGGCACTATCTTACATTAAGTCAACTCTCATATGTCTATCAGCTCATGGGAGATCAATTGAAATCACTTGAGTACTTAGACAAGATCTCTAGTATTTATCAACTCGATGTGGAATCTTCCCGGGGTTGGCCGCTTATAAAACTTAAGCAGTATGAGGCCGCTAGAGAATCAGCTCAGCGAGTGTTAGAAAACAGTAACAATCCAATTGAGAGAGCTCGCGCTTGGAATACTCTTTGTGTAGTCGAATTAGCACGTTTAGCTCCTGTCGAATCGACATTTGCTTGTGATCAAACTATCGACGAAGAAGGAGACATCTCTGACAAGGCCAATGATTATGACACTGTATACCTCACAAATGCTTCAGAAGTTGCTTTGAGTTTACTACAGCTACAAAAAGCAGAAAATTACTTAGATCGCGCTACAAGAGTATTAAATCCAGATAGTGTTGCCGACCCATGGATTTATAAATTATTCCTCACGTTAAGCCAGGGCAGATTCGACGAGGCAAGAGATGCTCTCAGTCGAATGTTAATTTGGCGGGAGCAGCAAAAACCCCTAGTTAACGTGATGAACAGAGCCGAACACTTTCTTGTAAGTGCTAACTTTCTCATGCTAGCCGGCTATCCAGAGGATGCGGTCAATTTAAGTCAAGCTGCTTTAAACGAACCAGATAGAAATGGATCTTATAGTGCTGATGATGCTCAGAAGGACGCTTTCGCGGCGTTAGTGAATATGGTTGCGAATCGAATAGAGTATCAGATACAGCTTGAGACGCTTCCTAGGGAAAACTTTTTTGAATCAATTAGACATAGGTTAAAAATGGAAGTGTTGAGTTTCAACGCATGGCAAGCTGAAAGACAGGCTGCCTCTTTATTCGCAAACTCAGAAGTCTTGCAAAATAGACTTAGGCCTTACGCACCACTAGACGTTCATATCCCTGAATGGCTAGAGTCTGAAATCGTAAACATAATGGGTACTGGAGTGATATCTGCAGCTTTAGAGGAATCCAAGGCAAACGGAGCTTTTCAGCTAAACGAAGGTTATTATCACGCTTACTCAACTGAGATTACTGCGTTGAATAAAAATCCCATACTCACCATTAGTGCGGCAAACCAAGCATTAACTCTCTTGCCACAGGAGGAGGTTCTACTTAGAGCAAGAGTGTCGGCTAGATTAGGTCAAGCATATTGGGCTTTAAACAATTATGAGGAAGCGCTGAATAATTATGAAGATGCCTACAGGAAAGATCCTACAATTATTAGGAGAATAGAAACCTCAATTCCAGTGGTTTTTTCAAATGACGGTACTGACTTTTCTCAGATCGCTGAGGGATATTTGAAAAAGTCTCCCCGCTTTTTTGAAAACGCTAATGGATTTTTAATTGAAATAAAAGCAACTCCGGACCTTTCGGTGTGCCTTAGATCAAGAGCACTTGAAATATTATCATGTTATCATGCTGATTCCGCCGAAGAACAGAGCAACGAATGGAATGCCCGAAGGATGACTAATTTATTTCATCAAGACACTTTTGGATTAGGATATCAGATTAGTAAAGCTCAACGTTCTATTCTGATGGGTTCAAGCGTAATACTTAGCTCTCAAAGTAACAAGGCAATGTCCAATTCTCAGGATGCCTTTATTGCACGCTAAGGTAATTAGATAATTCTGCATTTAAAGACAGCTTGGATTCAAAATTGTTTAAACTGAATAGACTTTCAAAACGCATGATTATTTTGCTGGCTGCGGTATCGGCTCTTGGCCCTGTTGGCATGCAAATCCTTTTACCTGCCCTGCCGGTAATTAAACAAAAGTTTTATGTAACCAATGATGTAGCCCAGTTAACATTAAGTTTGTCCATGCTTGCAATTGCCATCGGGACCCTAGTTTATGGACCACTGTCGGATAAATTTGGTCGTAAACGGGTCATGCTTGTAGGAATTGTAATTACGATATTTGGCTCTATTGTTTGTTTTGTTGCTGATTCAATAATGCTATTAATTTCAGGCCGCTTTATCCAAGCCTTTGGTGGTGCGGTGGGATTAGTTCTAGCAAGAGCAATAGTGCGCGATGTTTATGGCCCTGAGGAAGCCGCGCGAGTCATTGCCACTCTCGTAATGGTAATGGTAGTGCTTCCAATGATGTCCCCCGCTCTGGGGGGCGAACTCATGCAGCGATTTGGTTTTGAGTCGGTATTCATTGTCATCGCTTTTGCAAGTGCTATCGCTTTCGTTTTTCTTTTTCTCTGGCTACCCGAGACTCTAGCAAAACCTGTTCCTTTTGAAGGTGTGAAATCGATGCTCATGACCTTTTCAAGATTACTTGCATCAAGAGTATTTTGTGGATATGCATTCTGCGTCACCTTTGTGTCTGTAGTGTTCTTTAGTTTTATATCTGCGGCTCCAGAAATTATGGTTTCCGTATTAAAGCGCCCACCAACCGAATATGGTTACTACTTCATTATGATTCCGGCTGGGTTTATGACGGGAAATTATGTCGCAAGACATTATGGCAGAACAATTTCCATTGATAACATGATTGCTATTGGGGCGAGTATTGGTGTCATTGGTATTGTCTTGGCATTGTTGCTCCAAACTCTGGGTATGAGCAGCCCTGTCGCTCTGTTTCTACCGATTGCGTTGGCAGTTTTTGGAAATGGTATTACTCTACCTAACGCACAAGCCGCTGCTATCAATGAGTTCCCCGAATATGCCGGAACAGCCTCAGGATTGACAGGTTTCCTTCAAATGGCTGTTTCGTCGGTTGCTGCCCAGGCTGTTGCACTAATATTTAATGGTACTGTTTATCCCTTGTTAGGTTTGATGTTAGTGGCTTCGATTATATCTCTTTTAATATTTAGATGGGGAGTTCTTAATTTCAAAAAAGGAACAATTTAGAAAAGGACTAACTCCACGAAGTTGAATTAAGCAAATCAAGTAATTCAGATTCATCTTCCAAGCATCTTAGGTCAAATATCAACTTACCATCATGCAAACGACCAACGACAGGAGTCGATAATCCTCGAAACTTTTTAGCGAGGCTCTGAAGTTTAACGTCTGTCTTGCCTTCACTAGCCAAAGGTTTCAACACCAAACTGCTACTTTCTAACAAATCCAATGGAAGCGCTCCACTCCCAATCTGACTTTTACAAGGTTTAATTGTAACTTCAGCAATAGAAGCTAACGCTCCGACAAAAAAAGGTAAAAGCTTCTCTGCTAATTCTTGAATCTCTTTTGTGTCTCTGACTAGGCTTTTCAGTAAGGGAAGTCTTTCCGGAAGTCTATCAGGATCAGTATATAGCTTTAAAACTTCTGCAAGTGCAGCTATTGTCACTTTATCAACTCGAAGTGCCCGCTTGAGAGGATTCTGTTTTATTTTTTGAATGAGACTCTTTTTGCCAACAATCAAACCTGCTTGGGGTCCACCTAGTAATTTATCTCCACTAAAAGTAACAACATTAGCACCTTCCTTTAAGGCATCCGAAACCGTAGGCTCTTTCGGGAGACCATATTTTGCGATATCGACTAATGTTCCGCTCCCGAGATCAGAGACAAAATGAAGGTTATTTTCTCGTGCCAAGGCACTAAGCTCTGTTTCCGAGATAGAGCTTGTAAACCCTTTAATTTCATAATTACTTGTATGGACTTTCATCACGACACTAGTATTAGAATTAATTGCCGATTGATAGTCTTTAAGATGCGTGCGATTTGTTGTTCCAATTTCTCTTAGAATACAATTAGCGCTTATCATAACTTCGGGTATACGAAAAGCTCCTCCGATTTCAACCAACTCTCCTCGAGAAATGATAACTTCCCTATTCACAGCTAGAGTATTTAGCACAAGTAATACCGCAGCCGCATTATTATTTACAACGGTTGCCGCTTCTGCACCAGTGATGTCGCATAGTAGCTTTTCCACATGCGAATCTCGATCGCCTCTTTTGCCGCTTTCAAGATTATATTCGAGATTTGAGGGATTGCTTGCGACAAGGCTCATCGCCGTTACGGCTCTCTCTGGCAATCTTGCTCGGCCTAAATTTGTATGAATAACTGTGCCGGTCAGATTTATTACTGGTATCAAAGTATTATCTTCTGTACTTTTTAGGCGATTAACTATGTCTCCACAAGTTATCCCAAAAAAATTCTCCTGCAAAACTTGATTAATAACTGCGCTGTTATTGTCGGATATTTCCGCCCTGAGATACTCTAGCTCTTCTCTGATTGCTGCTTTGACGGCATTTCTTCCATAGACATCGATAACCTCAGACAATTCTGCAGATTGAAGCAAGGTGTCGGTATTAGGCAAGGCTCTGAAAGCGTTAGATGAAGATTTCACGAATATATTATAGCTCACGGCTACTCAAATTAAGTCTGTCATCAGAATAACTTTTGCAATCTACGCAATTTTTATGCAATGTTCAACTCGTCGCAACGTAATTAACTTACTCACCTTTCAAGACTTACTGTAAAATCGACAAAGTCTTTCTATAATTTATTGAATTCACACGCTGCCAACATTATGACTGAGTCAAAACCAGACGTTTTAGTAGTTAATAACTTTCATCCCCCTACAATCTCTCGTATTGACAAAATCTATCAAACCCATCACCTATGGAAATTGAATACCAAGGCTCAAAACGAACTTATCACCAAACTAGATGGGAAGTGCAAAGCAGCAGTGACTGGCTCTTGGACCTTTAACGAACGCGCCTACAGCTTAAGCTCTCTCTCACTCATCTCTGCATTCGGAGTCGGGATTGACGGGATAGATATAAATCTCGCAAAAGAAAATCAGATCAGAGTTACGAACACACCGGGTGTTCTCAATGACGACGTCGCCGACATTGCACTGACTTTAATTTTGACGACAAGTAGAAATATTATCAATGCTGACAGGTACGCGCGTTCGAGGCTTTGGGAAAAGAGCCCAATGCCCTACGGTTCTGGTTTGGCCGGCAGGACACTTGGCATCGTGGGATTTGGTCGGATTGGAGAAGCAGTAGCTGAACGAGTATTACCGCTTAAATTAAAAATCGCGTACCACAACCGTACGAAGAAAGATTCACCTCATAAATATTTTGCATCGCTAATAGATCTTGCGCACAATTCTGATATTCTTCTCTGCATTCTTCCTGGCGGGCAGGACACGGAGAAAGTCATCAATACAGACGTATTAAAAGCTCTCGGGCCGACCGGTATTTTTATAAACATCGGGCGCGGAACCAGCGTAGATGAGAATAGCCTGATAGAATTTCTAGCCCACAAAAAGATAGCAGCTGCGGGCCTAGATGTGTATGCCGAAGAGCCGTCGATACCAAAAGCTCTCCGAGAGTTAGACAACACTGTTCTTCTTCCGCATATTGGCAGCGCTACTATCGAGACACGAGATGCGATGGGCGATTTAGTTCTCAAGAATCTGGAAGCATTTTTTTCTAAAAATGAACTTGTGACAGAAGTTAAATGACTTACCTTGAGCAAAGGCTCTCCAAGGACTACTGCCCCTATTGTGGAGAATCAATAGAACTTTTAATTGATATCTCCATGGATTCGCAGGAATACATCGAGGATTGCTCTGTTTGCTGTCGTCCTATCCAAGTCTCAGTCTCGATTAATGAGGACGGAGCACCTACCCTCATTCTCTCTGATGAAAATTCTTAATCTTCTAGTCATGACCCCACCGTTTCAATAATCATCCATTCGGTCAGCATCATGATCGACATTGCTGAAACTGGATTTTAATCCCCATGTGCATTATCCTCTCGCCCGCGATTGAAGAAAGCATCTCTCTGCCTATTTAGTTTTGCCTTCTTCAATCTAAGACGCACAGCAACTATGATTTGTTTAGAATATTTCGATATCATCTGAATCCGTTACATAGCACAAAGCACCGAGTAAATTTTTACAAGTACACATTTTTCTATGAAAAAGGCTTCAACAAAAACAAATCGTCAATCTAAAAAGCCATCACCAAAACGGTACGTTTTTGCCTTCGGTCGAGAAACTGATGGTAATGCGCGCATGCGCGAATTACTGGGTGGTAAGGGTGCAAACTTGGCTGAAATGGCCTCAATTGGCTTACCAGTCCCTCCTGGCTTTACAATTTCAACCGAGGTTTGCAACTACTTCTATAAACATGGAAAAACTTATCCAAAACAGTTACTGAAAGACGTCAAGACTGGTATTCAAAAAATTGAAGCACAGTTAAGCAAAAATTTTGGTTCCTCTGAAAATCCACTTTTGGTTTCCGTGCGATCTGGAGCACGAGATTCAATGCCGGGAATGATGGACACTATTCTCAACCTTGGGCTCAATGATCAAACAGTCGAGGGGCTTTCGAGATCATCCGGTAATCCACGATTTGCTTGGGATTGCTATCGCCGATTTATTCAAATGTATGGTGATGTCGTCATGGGGGTTCAAGCTCGAAATGAAGAGGAGGAGGAACCGTTTCATAAGGAACTAGAAAAATTAAAGATCTCCCTCGGTGTCTCAGCAGACACAGAACTGACAACTGAAGACTTAAAAACTCTTGTTATCCGGTACAAAGCACTGATTAAAAAGCGCACGCGCAGCGTTTTCCCTCAAGACGTGATGCAACAGCTCTGGGGAGCTATCGGAGCTGTTTTTGGTTCGTGGAAAAACGAAAGAGCAATTTTATACAGACAAGAATATGGCATACCTGCAGAATGGGGAACTGCCGTAAATATCCAGTCAATGGTGTTTGGCAACACCGGGAATGATAGTGGCACCGGGGTGGCATTCACTAGGGATCCAGCTAATGGAGAAAAAATCTTTTACGGAGAGTATTTGATTAATGCCCAAGGCGAAGATGTTGTTGCTGGCGTTAGAACCCCTCAACCAATCCAAATGATGGCTCAAACTTTACCAAAAAGTTTTAAAGATTTAGAAAAAGTTAGGACTAAGTTAGAGCGTCACTTTTGTGATATGCAAGATTTTGAGTTTACTATAGAGAAAGGTCGTTTGTTCATATTACAAACTCGAAATGGCAAACGTACTGGACTAGCCGCTGTTCGTATAGCTGTAGAAATGCAGAAAGAGCGTCTAATGAGCCAGAAAGATGCACTACTAAAAATACCTGCCGAATCGATTGATTCTCTGTTAGTGCCCATATTTGACCCTAAGGCATTAAAAGCAGCTGCTGTTATTGGACACGGACTCCCAGCGGGTCCAGGCGCTGCAACTGGAAGGATAGCATTTACAGCTGCAAATGCTGAGATTGAAACTCGTAAAGGCAACAAAGTTGTACTCTGTCGCACAGAAACTTCGCCAGATGACCTCAAAGGCATGCTGCTGAGCCAGGGTATATTGACATCACGGGGTGGTGTATCTTCGCATGCTGCGCTCGTGGCGAGACAATTAGGAAAAGTATGCGTGTGTGGTGCAGGTGATGTAGTCATTAACTACGAAAAGCGAACTCTCAAGTCGGGAAAGGTGACGTTAAAAGAGGGTGATTACATATCAATCGATGGCTCTACAGGAGCTATTTATAAAGGGATGATTGAAAGTGCTGATTCGGACGTTAAGAGGGTTCTTGAGGGAAAATTAAGGCCAACCAATAGCTACACCTTCAGTTTATTTGAAACAGTCATGAAATGGGCTGATCGACAGCGCAGCCTTAAGATAAGGACTAATGCTGACACCCCAGCTATGGCAAAACAAGCCGTCTCTTTTGGGGCCGAGGGAATAGGTCTTTGCCGAACTGAACACATGTTCTTTGATGGCGATCGGATAAATTTTATGCGCCAAATGATCTTAGCTGTTGATGAAGTTCAGCGAAGATCTGCATTGAAAAAATTACTGCCATTTCAGAAAAAAGATTTTGTCGGATTATTTAAGGAAATGAATGGAAGGCCGGTTACCATTCGCTTGCTAGATCCCCCGCTTCACGAATTTTTGCCACAAGACGATGTGGTAAGACGTCAGCTCGCTGAGAAGCTGGGTGTCCCGTTCGACTTTGTTATAGATCGAATCAAGGCCCTACATGAAGAGAACCCTATGCTTGGATGCCGCGGTTGCAGACTGGGGATTCTCTATCCAGAAATTACTGAGATGCAAACGCGTGCGATATTTGAAGCTGCTGCACAAGTTCAAAAAAGTAAAAAACGCATTAAAGTGAACCCAGAAATAATGATTCCCCTAGTAGGGTTCCAAGAGGAATTAGCAGATCAACTAACTATTGTTCACCGGGTTGCAAAGGAAGTAATGAAGGCAAGGAAAGTCCGTATTAATTATATTGTCGGCACTATGATAGAGGTTCCCAGAGCAGCGATAACAGCTGATGAAATAGCGAAAGAGGCGGATTTCTTTAGCTTTGGTACGAACGATTTGACACAAACTACCCTAGGTCTTAGTCGGGATGACATGGGGCTTTTTTATGATGAGTATCAACGTAAAGAGATCTATCATAAAAACCCATTCGCAAGTCTCGATAAAACCGGCGTGGGTAAATTAGTAAACTATGCAGCACACAAAGGACGCCAAACTAAGCCAGGATTAAAACTAGGTATATGTGGGGAACATGCTGGAGATCCCTCCTCGATAGATTTCTGTCATAAAGCTGGATTGAATTACGTAAGTTGCTCTCCTCCGAGGGTACCGGTTGCCAGGCTTGCGGCCGCTCAGGCGAAATTGCGCGACATAAAATAACCCAACATACTGTAACCAATCAGTTTTTATCTTGAGGATTGAGTTTCTCTCGGTAGCAATTATCTGATAAGCTCGAAAGTAAAGCTCTTAATTAATCAATTAACTAAAAGAAAAATACTATGAGCACCAGTATCTTAGCGATTCTTTCCTTACTCCCCATAATCTCAGTTGCAATTTTTTTAGTAATGCTCCGTTGGCCAGCAAGCAGAGCGATGCCAATTGCGTACGTTGTCGCTGCCGCCTTAGCGTTGTTTGTTTGGCAGCTGCCCATCCCTAAGATATTAGCCGCATCAGTCAACGGACTGATAATAGCAGGCACTCTAATCTATATTATATTTGGAGCCATATTACTGCTTAACACGCTTCAACAAAGCGGAGCAATGAACACCATTCGTCAAGGTTTCTCGGACATCACTCCAGATAGAAGGATCCAAGTAATAATTATCGCTTGGCTATTTGGCACATTTATCGAAGGATCCGCGGGGTTTGGGACTCCAGCCGCTGTTGCTGTGCCTTTAATGGTAGGCCTAGGTTTTCCGGCTATGGCAGCAGTAGTTGCAGGAATGATAATTCAGAGTACACCAGTATCATTTGGAGCAATGGGCACACCAATATTAGTCGGAGTGAATACTGGGCTTTCCGCTGACCCCGGAATGGTTGCATATGCGATGGAGTTGGGTTTTTCTGAATGGGAAGACTTTCTTGGTTTCATCGGAACAAAAATAGCGATAATCCATGCAACTGCTGGGACATTTATTCCCCTATTAGTGACTTCGGTAATGACGCGATTTTTTGGGGCCAATCGGTCCTTTGCAGATGGTTTTAAAGTTTGGAAATTCGCCATTTTCGCAGCTCTCTCTATGACCATTCCATACTTAATCGTGGCAACTTTCCTTGGGCCCGAATTTCCTTCAATGTTCGGCGGCATGATTGGACTCGCTATTGTTGTAACTGCAGCAAAAAATGGCTTTTTAATGCCGGACGAGAAAGACAAGTGGGATTTCGATGTTAAAGAGAATTGGGAGGATGAGTGGAGCGGTTCTATGCAGGCCAGCGATTCAGCATCGACTGACAAGAATTCAATGGGCCTTATCCGCGCTTGGTCTCCCTATTTATTCGTAGCTGGCTTGTTAGTTCTTACAAGGCTTCGTTCCGTAAATATGGAAGCCTTTTTAAGAAGTGATCACCCTTTAATCACTTGGTCATGGACAGAGATTTTTGGAAGCGATATTAGCGCTTCTTTTCAGCCACTGTGGTCGCCTGGAACAATTTTTATAATTGTTTCCTTAATCACAATCTTGGTTCATGGCTTGAAAAGCTCTGACTACAAAATCGCATTCACGAGTTCATTGAAAACTCTGGTGCCAGCGTCCACGGCACTCGTTTTTACGGTTCCAATGGTTCAAGTCTTCATTAATTCAAGTGGTGGTGCTGCTGGTTATGAGCAAATGCCAATCGCACTCGCAGAGGGCGTCGCCAACTTAGCAGGATCTGCTTGGCCCTTTTTCTCAACTTTTATAGGGGGACTAGGTGCATTTGTTGCAGGCTCTAATACCGTCAGCAACATGATGTTCTCACTTTTCCAGTTTGGTGTTGGGGAGAGAATATTAGCTGATCCCACTTGGATCGTAGCCCTCCAAGCTGTTGGCGGAGCTTCCGGAAACATAATCTGCGTTCATAACGTGGTCGCCGCCTCAGCTGTAGCAGGACTAATTGGTAAAGAGGGATCAGTGATTAGAAAAACACTTCTTCCATTCCTCTATTATGCTCTGATGACCGGGGCACTGGGTTATGGCATCGTAAATTTAAGCAGTGGCATTTTTAATGCAGGCTTCATAGTAGTAGCAGCTATTGTTGCAACGATGATTTACTATATCTATAAGTATAATAAAGTCTCAACCTCTTGAACTTAGAGCAAATGGGAACATTTTAGAGGAAACCTGAAGAGTCACAGATATTTGCACGAAACGTGTCGTAAAAATTTATGTCATCTAGATCTCTTATTGTGGCCACTGCTGGCCATGTAGACCATGGAAAAACTTCTTTGGTCAAGCACCTCACCGGAGTCGACACAGATACCCTTGAAGAAGAAAAAAAACGTGGGTTAACAATCAATCTGGGTTATGCCTATAACCAATTTAGCAGCCAAGCTATCTCTTGCACTCTAGGCTTTGTAGATGTTCCGGGGCATATTGACTTCATAAATAATATGTTAGCTGGTTTTGGTGCAGTCAACTATGCGCTTTTAGTTATCGCAGCCGATGACGGTATCATGCCGCAGACTAGAGAGCATCTTTCCATAATCAAGTTACTCGGAGTTAAAAATGGCATTATTGCAATTACAAAAATTGATAAAACGGCCAGTGTCAGGATTGAGGAGTTAAGACATGAAATCGCGGAATTAACGAAGGATTCAATATTTAAATCCGCGGAAATTTTTGAAATATCAAATACGACTCAGAAAGGAATTGAGAAGTTATCACAATACCTAAAATCTGAAACCCTTCGTTTGGGATCTCAACCAGACAGTAATGAAAGCAGAAATTTTCGGTTTTTAGTTGACCGCGCTTTCAGTGTCAAAGGTATAGGCACAGTTGTTACCGGTTGTGTCAAATCTGGCTCAATCAAAAAAGATAACCATGCAGTAATCTCGAGAACTACTGGTTCAATAAAAGTAAAAGGCATACGGATAGACAAAGATGAGACTGCAGCCATCTCATTAAATCAGCGCGCTGCTTTGAATATCGATACGGGCCTTGAAAATGTTTCAAGAGGAGACTGGTTACTAGATAACTTAATACTGCATCCCGTTACTAGATTGGATGCCAATGTTATTTTAATCGATCCAGAGACATCCCTGAAAACTGGAACAGAATATCATCTTTATATTGGAGCGGCTCACCACGTAGTGAGTTTAAGACAGCTTTCGGATAATGATGTGTTTTTCCAGATTACAGCACAATCTGCCATCATTGCTCATTACGGTGACAGATTCATTCTCCGAGATCCAGCATCACAACATACAATTGGTGGCGGTAAAGTAATCGATTTATTCGTCCCAAGGAAAAAACGTTCAAGCGAACACCGAATGAATGAACTCGTTGCTTCGAATCAGAGAGACGATCTAGCCCTAAAATCTCTTATAGAGACGTCACCAACTGGCCTTAATGTAAGAAAGTTTTTAATCAATAGAAATTTAAAACTCCAAATAGTCGAAACTTTTTTAGAGAAGCTTCGAACAGAAAAATTTGAATACGTCAGGCTTGAGGAAAAAACTAACAGAGATTTAATTATCTTATTCGGTGATTTTTTTAAAAGTTACGCAAAAAGGATAATAGCTCTAGTTAAAGCTTTTCATAGCACCAATATCAATACCCAAGGCATCAGTGAACAATCTCTAAGTCGTGAAGCTCAACTCCCCGGATCTCATCTGTTTTTTAGTTGTATCCTGAAAACTCTTTTAGAAAAAAGGCTCTTAAGCTTAACTGGTACCCTACTTCATTTGCCTGACCATAAGGCATCACTAAGTGTCGAGGAGCGAGAATTTCTTACTAAGGTAAGACCATTACTTGAAAAGTCTGGCAATATTCCACCAAGAACACGCGAGCTGGTGGATCTGACAGGAATACCGCTTAGGAAGCTTGAAGTTATACTAAAGCAAATAACAAGGTCTGGAAGTCTAGTTAAAGTGGCTGAGAATCGTTATTTCCTTCCAGAGACAATCATGGAATTAGCAGAATTCACGGAAAAATTAGTAGACGAAATTCCCGAGCAAAATGGATTTACCGTAATTCAGTTTAGAGATCAATCCGGTATCGGGAGAAACCTCTGTATCGAAATTCTTGAATATTTCGATCGCGTCGGATTTACCAAAAGAGCTGGGAACGCCAGGTTCTTGAGAACTGAAAAAGAAAACATATTCGCAAAATCGTAAATTCTAAGTGCCATGCAACACGACGGGCAGTTTGGTATACCCTTTAACAAAGCTGGAATAAACTCGCTCAGGTTCTGCTAATGTTTCAATGCAATCAAATCTTTTCATAATTTCTTCCCAGAGTATCCGCAACTGCATCTCAGCCAGTCGATTACCCATACATCGGTGTATTCCAAAGCCAAAAGATAAATGTTGGCGAGCATTTGGTCGATCAATCCAAAAGTCATCTGGCCGCTCAAGCATCTCCTCATCGCGATTGCCGGACGCGTACCACATAATGACTTTGTCTCCTGCTCTTATCTTTTTATCTCTCAATTCTGTGTCTTGTGTTGCTGTTCTACGCATATAAGCTAGTGGAGTCTGCCAACGTATAATTTCAGAAACCATATTTCCAATAAGGCCAGTATTTCTTCTGAGCTTTTCATATTCTTCAGGATTCTCATTTAACGCAACCACTCCCCCAGTTATTGAATTGCGTGTCGTATCGTTACCGCCTACGATCAGTAAGAGCAGGTTTCCCAGAAATTCCTTTGGAGGCATATTCCTGGTTGCCTCACCATGAGCAAGCATCGATATCAAATCAAATCCTGGGCTTTGATTGATCCGTACATCCCATAACCGTTGAAAATACTCCAGACATTCCTCTATAGCTCCCCAGCGCTGTTCTTGAGAATCTGCCACACCACCCCTATTAGGTATCGCAGTTGTCATATCAGACCAGTAGGTCAACTTTTTTCGATCTTCAAAGGGGAAATCAAACAAAACTGCTAACATTTGTGTAGTCAACTCAATTGAAACCATTTCAACCCAGTCTATTTCTTCGCCCAAGGGAAGTTTATCCAAAATCTTGCAAGCTCGCTCTCGTATAGTAACCTCAAGATTTTTCAAGTTAGCTGGAGCTACAACCGGCTGCGCTATTCTTCGCTGCTCGTCATGCTTAGGAGGATCCATCGCAATGAATGACGGGAGCGTGAATTCCTCAAACGTGTCTACTATTCCAATTGTTGGTTCAGAGGAGTAGATATTTGGTGAAGTATCAACCTCCATAATGTCCTTATATTTCATTATTGACCAATAAGGGCCCACTGCAGAATTTGAGCAAAAATGTACTGGGTCTTCATCTCTCAAACGCTTCAGGAAGGGCAGGTACTCATTAGCTTGCCAAATACCCGGATGGGATAAATCGATTTGTTCCAAAGGGATTGAGTACGGATCTTTACCCACCATACTCCATTTACTGCGACGGTGTTTTTTAATATCAGACTTATTCATATACGCGTTGCCCCCTTTCTTGAACAGCATAGTGAATTAGTTAGCGCGTAATATTAGAACTGAAATTCTGGAGTGGTAACTACCAAACCATCCAGATCTTCCGTAACGGGAATCTGACAGGCTAATCTTGAGTTTTCCTTGCGGTCTGGACTCAAGCTGAGCATTGCTTCTTCCGTAGGATTAATTTCCCCGATCTTGCTTAACCATTCTTCATTTACAAAAACATGACAGGTTGCACAAGAGCATGAGCCTCCGCAATCTGCATCGATTCCTGGCACTCCATTTGTAACAGCTGCCAACATAACCGACGAGCCTGGCCTGGCTTCAATAGATCTCTCAGTTCCGTCATGTTCGATATAAGTAATGCTAATCATTGATCACCCTTCCAGTGTTTCTGATTTTCAAAAATATTCTCCATCGAGTTAATCAAGGAGGTCTTTAAAAGTTTACAAGCTTTTAGCCAGACGATGATATCAGCAAAGTCTTGGCATATTATATTTCTGCCATAGTATTCGTCGCTAGATGTTAGTAAACTGCGCTCTGTTCATAACGACCAAGAACAAAAACAGGTTTTTATTATAATAAAATTGACGACTAAATTCCCCTAAATAATGTCTGATGTAATTTCCCAATACGGTTTTTTGCTATTAATCATGGCCTGCTTCTTTGGCTTTTTTATGGCGTGGGGTGTTGGTGCAAACGACGTCGCGAATGCAATGGGCACCTCTGTGGGAGCCCGAGCGATTACAATTAAGCAAGCCATAATTATCGCAATGGTTTTTGAGTTCACTGGCGCCTGGCTCGCGGGAGGAGAGGTTACCTCAACCATAAGAAGCAGCATTATCGATATTGAGAGTGCTGGTTTTGACGATAGACCAGAATTACTTATTTTTGGGATGCTTTCATCCCTCTTGGCAGCAGGTATATGGTTGGTAGTGGCCTCAAAATACGGCTGGCCTGTATCAACTACTCACTCCATCATTGGTGCTATTGTCGGTTTTGCCGTGGTCGGTATCTCAGCGGATTCAGTTATGTGGGGTCAAGTACTCGAGATAGTTGCCAGCTGGATCATTTCTCCTGTGTTTTCAGGAACCATTGCTTTCATACTCTTTCTTTCAGTCGAAAAATTAGTTTTGAGCAGAGAGGATCCGCTAAAGTACGCTAAGAAATTTGTTCCTTATTATATGTTTCTTGTCGGCTTCGTAATCGCAATGGTCACACTTGTAAAAGGTTTGAGTCATGTTGGTCTGGAAGTAACATTTAGTCAAAGTGCCTTCCTAGCTCTGGCATTTGCGCTCCTGACCGCCATCATCGGTATTTTTTTGCTGCGCAGACTAAGATTACCCGACTCTGATCAGCCAACTGCACAGATGCAAAGCGTTGAGCGTGTATTTGGAGTATTAATGATTTTCACGGCTTGCTCTATGGCTTTTGCTCATGGATCAAACGATGTCGCTAACGCGATTGGCCCATTAGCAGCTATAAATAGCGTGATCGCGAATAATGGTGCGTTCGAAGCTGAATCTGCGCTACCAGTATGGATATTGCTTCTGGGTGGCTTTGGAATAGTCACTGGACTGGCAATGTGGGGCCACAGAGTAATCAGGACCATTGGAAAAAATATCACCGAACTTACGCCGAGTCGTGGATTCGCCGCCGAAATTGCTGCCGCTACAACCGTAGTTATCGCCTCCGGCACGGGTATCCCCGTATCAACAACACACACTCTCGTTGGGGCCGTTTTAGGTGTCGGGCTTGCGAGGGGCATGAGTGCCCTAAACTTTGGCGTCGTCGGTAGAATATTTCTATCTTGGATCGTCACACTTCCCGCCGGTGCTATACTGTCTATTGTATTTTTCTTTATTTTTAAAGGAATTTTCAGCTAGAACCGGCGAACCAAGTTGCCAATCTACAAGTAACTTTTTGATTTAGTTTTCCGTTAATCAACCAGTAAAAGAACAATACTCGAAAATGACCTCAGAGAAAAATAATGCATATGTATCAGTTGTTATTGCAGGCTGTGTTTTCGTCATGCTCTCCTTCGGTTTTCGTGCAGGATTTGGTTTATTTCTTGAGCCTATGTCAGCTGACCGTGATTGGGGAAGAGATATTCTGGGACTGGCCCTTGCATCCCAAAATTTAGCCTGGGGCATATTCGCGATCTTCGCAGGGGGAATCGCTGACAAGCATGGAAGCACAAGAGTGCTAATTGCCGGAATTATATGCTACTCACTGGGCGTTAGCGGGATGGCATATGCAAGCTCCCAATTAACGATCATCTTGACAGCAGGCTTATTGGTTGGCGCTGGAATCGCCGGGACTTCTTTCGGGATAATACTGCCGGTCTTAGTTAAATTGGTACCAGAAAAAAAACAAGGTTGGGCATTAGGAATCGGGACAGCTGCAGGCAGTTTAGGTCAATTTATAATAGTTCCGCTAATTCAGCTGCTAATAGAAACTACAGGCTGGTTTCAGGCTCTCCAGATTATAAGCTTATCAGTTTGTGGCATGTTTATTTTCTTAATACCAATAACTAAAAGTGGCGGTGGAGCCCCAAAAGAGAATTCAAGCGAAACTTCGATGCCGATATTTGAGGTTGCGAGCCTTGCTCTACGTGTTCGCTCGTACTTACTTCTAATCTTTGGGTTCTATGTTTGTGGTTTTCACTTAGCATTCATCACAGTGCACATGCCAGCCTACTTGATTGACTTAGGATTTTCAGCGTATTTAGGTGCATTGAGCATCAGCATCATCGGTTTTTGTAATATATTTGGTGCATATTATGCCGGAGTGGCAAGTAACTCTTTTTCTAAGCGTAAACTCTTGATTTCTATTTATCTCGGTAGAGCGATTGCAATTACATTTTTTTTATCTCTTCCCATCTCAACCACAAGTGTTTTGATTTTCAGTGCTGTGATGGGATTCCTGTGGTTGGCTACAGTACCGCCAACATCAAGTTTAGTAGCGACTTTTTTTGGAACTCGTTATATGTCATTCCTATACGGTATAGTATTTTTCAGCCATCAAGTAGGCAGTTTCACCGGCGTATGGTTGGGAGGATGGCTTTATGAAAATTTTGGAAGCTATGACAGAGTTTGGTTTGCAGGCATTGTGCTAGGCTTAATAGCCGCCATTCTTCATTTTTACATTAAAGAGGATAGCTATCACGATAAATTGCAAACCTATAAGCAGGCAATCGATGCGTAAAAAAAAGTTAAGATCGACAAATTTCGAAAAGAGCTTCTAATAATCAAACTAACAATTTGTCTGCTATTTTCCTCTGATCTCATTTCAGCAGATAACCGAAAGTCCCAAAATCTGCATACTTTTAATGGCCATACTTATGAGAAAGTTGAATTACCAATGAGTTGGACCGATGCATCAAAATTTGCTGGCGAAAAATCCGGAGCACTCGTCAAAATAGAATCGTTTCAAGAGAATACCTTCCTGAGGTCTTTTATGTCTCAAACTCAAACATCTGCTAGTGATGGTGGCGGATCAGAATATTTTTGGCTAGGGGGATCAGACATAGACATAGAGGGCGACTGGAGATGGAGTGATCGGACCAAGATAGATACCTCACAGATCACCGCATACGACTTATGGGGTAAAGGACCTGGTTTTAATACTCAATACGGAGAGCCAGACGATTTTATGGATAATCAAGACTGTCTGGCCATGGGTGTAAAATCCTGGCCCAAGAAAGCAGATGCCACGAATTATCTAGGCAAACCTGGAGAATGGAATGATATTTCTTGTGAGAACAAACTAGCCTTTGTTATAGAGTATGATACCTCAGCGAATTTCGACGAGGGCATACTTCAGGTTAAGCATCTTACCGCAGGTGAAAAAAACTACCGAGCTACTTTTAGTATTACTCCTTGTAGAACAATATGCTTAAAATTAACTTCTGCTAAAGAAGTCAATATCCCCTCTACTGATCTTTCAAATAAGTTTGAATTTGACACACTGAAAATCAAAAAACTGAAGTACAAAGATAAATTCTATGAAGTAAATCTGAGACTTACTGACTCAGAGAATCTCCTATTTGAGGCAATTAACTCAAACTTGACCAGCTCTCTACAGACATTTCCGTCAACCTCTTGGATTGTCGTCGAACCTGAAGAAGTAGGAATGAATAGCGACAAACTGCAAGAGGCGGTAAATTATGCGTTTGACCAAGTAACAGTTGACGGAGAATCCTTATCGCAAAATACCCAAGGGCTGGTAATTATCCGGCATGGGGCTGTAGTCGCTGAAAAGTATGCTGCTGAATCAACTAAAGACACCATCGCCACCTCTTGGTCGTCAGCAAAATCGTTTACGAGTGCACTTATGGGCGTGGCCTTGGACAAAGGTTATATCTCATCCATTGATATTCCGGCAGCGGATTTTATTGAAGAATGGAAAAACAACGAAAGCGAAAATGTTCTTATAAAGAATCTATTAATGATGTCTTCAGGCTTGAAAGAAAAAGGTGGCAATGATGGTCTAGTGATGTATTCGGGCACTTTAAAAGAAGATGGATCAATCGATTATTCAAAACCTGTCAATAATAGAACATTCAGCATTCAAGACAGAGAAGTTGACCCTACTAGGGCTCATTGGAGAGGTGCTAACTATAACTGGAATTACCAAAATGCGGATACCCAAGTCATTGGCGAGATAATTGAGAAAACAACTAAAATGAACTTATATGACTTTGCTAATAGCGTGTTATTTTCAAAAATTGGTATGACTGCATCATGGTGGAAGGACGCGTTTGATAATTACATGCCATGGTGCTGCATCGACGCCACAACTAGAGACTTCGCCCGCTTTGGATTACTTTATGCTCGAGAAGGCAAATGGGAGCAAGAAACCATTATTTCAGGTAAATGGGTAGCCGAGTCAACGGCCCTGACGACGTCAATTACGTCCTCTCTACCTTACGGTTATGGATATTTTTGGTGGCCAAGTGTTTCTAATGAGTGGTTCATGGCACTAGGAAGTCGGAGCAACAATATCTATGTGCATCCAGGACTCGATCTCGTTGCAGTGAGAAATAGTACCCTTGAGATAGTGGGGGATACGAATGAGCGAAAAAACTCTTATCACTTAACAGAATTTCCTGCGAAATGGGATCATATCGAATTTTTCCAGACAGTCATTGACTCTGTCGTCCACTAAATGAGAATTACATGGATTAGCTATGAAAAATCAGAAGCTTAATTTCTCTTGGAAACAGTTTTGGATCACATTTGTCTATGAGAATCTCCCACCGGTTCTGATATCTCCTCTTGCCGCACTGTTAATTGAGCGTTCATTGATACGTGCTTGGTATGTTTGTGAGAACAGAAATTTATGGTCTCTATCTACGAAATACCGCCCATTGCGCGCAATGATATTTTCATGGTTCTTAGTCTACCCATCGTCTTGGATTATTACAGTGGGATTTTTTACCACTCTGTTTAATCAATCTAGCGTAACAAGCATTGACCCCTACCAAATTGTACTAGCGTACATGTTTTTATTTCTCCGTCGACTCATTATTTCAGTAAAGTATGCATATTTTACTGTCGAGGAATTTGAAGCCTTAGCACAGCCAGCACCAGAATGGACTTATGACCGAACCACCCGAAAACTAGTAGGTATTGGCTGGAGTTCACCCACTAATTTTCCTGGCTTGCTTGAGAGTGAAATAGATTTTTCAATTCAAAATTCACGTGGTGATTTTGAAAAAAATCAAATTTGTTTAAGGCCACTTTCAAACGCAGAGAGTGATGGTGATATCCAACTATCACCTAAGTCATTATTTACTGAGATTATAAAAACAATATACGCAACAAAAAAACCCCGGGCTTATGATGCTTATGTGATTATAATGGCTCTTTCCATTGCAATAGTTCCTCCACTATTTCACAACTTCCTATATCCGGATTCATTTTTTTTACTAGGTGATTCATTCCTAGGGAGCGTAGCACGCTTTCTGGCATGTATGAGTGGTATTGGAATAATGGGCTTTGGCCTCGTCTGTGCTTTCGATTTTAAAAGAAGACATCAGGCGCTAAAAGTTCTTAGAAGCTTGATTGACTCGCAAGGTCTCAATATCTCTAAATTTCTTAATGTTAAATCAGCTGAATCGGATCTCAATTACAAATTATCTTTGCTAGACTCAGGAAATGTTATAGCTTTTATGGAAATCCGAAATTGCATAATCCGGTTTGGAGAGCAATTCTACCTTCGTATTCAAGGCTACACCTCAATTTTAATCTTAGCTGCTGTTTTTTCAGTCATCATGCTTAATTCTATTATATGGACACAGGCGTCCCATCATGCAGCCACAGTAGTTATGATCCTCTTGATCATACTGGCGATAGGGTCGATAAGTTTGTTCGCAATGTTTAATGCAATACGATTGCAACAGCAAAGAATCGCTGACATTGACTTTTTACGAACTGAATGCCTAGCCATGGAGTGTTCTATAACCGCAGGAAATACTAATTCGTCGAATAGTGATATTAAGCAGCGGTCTATTTCGATTCTACAAACAGCCATTGATACAGCCACCTTTAACGACCTCACTCATGCACCGACCGGCATCCTTGGTCAAGCCGCAGACAATAAATTGATCACTTCGGTTCTGGGTATTTTAATCACAGGCTGCCTACTTGCTGTCCAAGGGTTTGTAGATATCGGGACAGCCTACGATGCTTTGGGATGGTCTACTTCAGAGTAAACTAATTAACGTTTATTAAAAACGACTTATTAACGCGAGAACAGCCTGATCACCCTGGTAGTCACCCCATGTAGTGCCAACATTGAATTGAAGAGAAAACCGAGTTGAGATATTGTAGCCTACCCCAAACGAAATGGTCCCCGTTTCCCAGCTCATATCACTCGTATTTCTATGCCTGTAAGAGGAATCAAAATAAATCCTCTCATTTAAAATATACCTACTACCAAAGGTTGCAGTGTGATAGTGAATGCTTGAATCAACACCAAAATACGATCGCACCCCTTTCGTAATGAATGCGTAAGGTGAAATTTTTGAACTCGATAACGTCGGCGAGTAACCAATAATGGCCTCATATCTGCCTTCATCTGGCACGTCAAGATAATCGACGTAACCAAACATCACGACTGAACCTAAAGTTACTCCGCTATCAAATCTATAAAGCCCGCGCACAATATCCAGGTCGACATTAAAGGTATCGTTGACTCTCTCTACCCCTAAGGCCGGGCCAAGAGTAAAGGAACCACAGTGACCCATAACTGGTAAAACTAACAATAGAGACAAGAATACTTTTAACCAAATGGCAATCATCTTTTTAGTGAGTGAGAGTATTTTATAAATCAAAGCGTGATAATTTGATCAGGCATATTGCCTGAAAGCGCACTGTACAGTTGAGGAAAACACCCTGCTACAACTCCATTCACGGTATTTTTAGCCTTCACTTCGCCAGAGCCGCACTGTGAGAAATCACCCTCCGCCAAACCTCTGCGCAGCGCACATTGATCACAAATCATTAAAAGGATATTTTTCTGTTCAGCGATTTTTGATAAACGTTTACCTATGTCGTTATCAGCACTCAGAGCATAAACATTTTCGTCAAAGAACATCATCCCAACAACCTCAACACCATGCGTACCCTGCTCTAATTGCGGCAAGATCATGGAGGCTAGCTGAAATGTTGCTGGCATATCATTGCGAAATACGTAGGCTACTTTCATTGTATATAAGTTCCTCGATAAGAAAAGATTTGGTGATATTAATTAAGTAACAGCAAGAGCAGAGTTCTTTTGTTCGCTAAGTTGCCGTCGAATTCCAGCGCGGATAATATACTCTTTAATCTACTGAGCTCAAGATCACAAAAGCCCAGCTTCTTCCATTCTGGCTGTACGAAGCATAATAGGTACTGAATAATTACCCTCATGGCAAGCATACTCATAAAGCTTTTGATCAGCGCCCATTCTTTGTATCGGTATTTCTGCGGACCAGGGCTCTGTGTAAATGTTTAGGTCAGTAATTTCATATTTGAACAAGATCTCATCTTCACTGATCCGTGTGTAAATTTCCTTAACCTCGAAATCGGGAGATGATCGCATCGGAGAAATCGATTGTTCCTCTCTAAAATTTTTTGTGTGCACAAAAAGCGAATTACCTTCGTAGTATCCTATTGAATCCCCCATCCACTTCCGACCCAGGCCGGATCTAAAATCATCATCTAACCTGATAACTCTATATAGACTAAAATACTCCGAGAGAATTAAAACATAGTCTTTATTCTGAACTATCTGGATATTCCTTACCGGGTTATCTCCAGCTGGATTTCCAAGCTCAGATTCTACACCGCCAAACATATAGAGCAGGGGCAGTTGTCCTCCTGGAGTCAAACAGCGATCCAACGGCGTTAATCCCTCAGGACCGTCAAATCTGCCCTTCCCCTCTCCACGCCAAATTTGATGAATGTCCCTCGCGCCTCTCCGCCAAGGAATTCGACCTGATTTTGGCTTGACTATCAACGATGTTCGAAATTCGCCTGAGATTTGAGCCAACTCAATCGGCATGATCTCAAAATTTCCATCTGCCTGATTATTAATCTCTCCTCCAATCTTTGGGGCAGACCTTTTCGGATCTATTGGCGATCTTCTTTTCTTATCTAAGGCAATCGCTAACTCCCTCAAATCCTCGACCTCAGATTTCGAATATACACGCTGGTCACCAAGTGCAAGAGGTCTCTCCAGCGGGGTCTGAAAGGGGTTTGTCCAGTAACCCTGAAAATTTGGATGGCCATGTTCTGTTAATTCCGATGTCAATTCTTGCACAACCTGCGCGTTAACTGGCAAACTGATGATCAAAATGAAAATAATTAAACTTAGAGAATATTTTGTGTAATCCGGAAACATTTTACCTTGCCACCAGTAAGCTTTATGTATTTACTCATAGTCTCATAAAGCTCAATAAAATCTCCACCTGAGAATCATAAGATGAAAAACAATATCGGACTACTCCTGACCAAAAGGGCATTGATTAACCCTCAAAGAGAGGCCTACGTTGACTCACAATCCGGGTTGCGCCTTAGTTTTGAGGAACTCAACAAACGCTGCAATCGATTGGCAAACTCCCTGATAAAAAGCGGCGTTAAACCAGGTGATCGCGTTGCTTTGGCACTGATGAATAGTGCCGAATTCCTTGAAGCATATTTCGCCATAGCAAAGATAGGTGGTGTTGTCGTCCCCTTGAACTGGCGCCTGATAGCTGATGAGTTAGAGTTTATTCTCAAAGACAGTGGCTCTACGACTTTAATTTTTGGTGAGGAGTTCAATGATATATTTCAAGAACTTTATAGTCGCGGCAGAAAAACGAACATAGATACATGGATTCAAGTATCCGACTCGAGAAATGATCTTACATTTTCAGAAGACTATGTTTTATTCAGAGATGCTGGAGAAGAGACAGAGCCACCTATCGGCGCTGAGGAAGATGATTTACTCTACATCATGTACACATCAGGCACCACAGGCTCACCAAAAGGCGTGGTGCATTCACATAACACATCAATGTGGGCACTCACCACATTTATAGCATCGACTGACCTAAGGGATGGAGATCGATATCTCGTTGCGCTCCCGCTCTTTCACGTTGGATCACTGGTGCCAGTCACACTCAATATTTATTGGGGAGTAACCAGCGTGGTTATGCGAGAATTTGACCCTCTTAAGGCAT
Source organism: uncultured Pseudohongiella sp. (assembly GCA_902591495.1). Lineage (GTDB taxonomy): Bacteria > Pseudomonadota > Gammaproteobacteria > Pseudomonadales > Pseudohongiellaceae > UBA9145. The sequence continues at coordinate 53,423 of CACJAW010000001.1, read as the reverse complement.
GGGAATTGATTCCAGAGGAAAAGATAACTTGCTCGTTGTTAGTTCCTGCGATGCTAAATTTCATGTCTCAAGTTCCCAATATAACCGGCTATGACTATTCAACACTGAGATGGATTCAGAGCGGCGCAGCGCCCCTTCCAGAGAACCTCATACAAACATATGCTGATTGGAACATTGAAGTTCATCAAATTTATGGACTCACAGAAGTATGTGGCCCGGCGTGTGTAATCAACGCTGAGAATGCATTAAAAAGAATAGGCTCAACTGGACAAGTTTTTTTCCATACGGAGGGTCGCGTTGTTGATGAGAACGGAATTGATTGTCAACCAGGCGAGCAGGGAGAAATTTGGATTAGGGGGAAACATATCATGTTGGAATATTGGAACAGACCGGAAGCTACCGCGGAGACAATTACCAGGGATGGATGGCTGCGAACCGGAGATGTAGCATCAATGGATGAAGAGGGCTATGTCTATATCCAGGATAGAATTAAAGACATGATTATTTCAGGTGGAGAGAATGTATATCCAGCAGAGATTGAGAACATCCTGATCAGTCATCCAGGGATCGTCGAAGTAGCGGTAATTGGACAGTCAAGCAACACATGGGGTGAATCTCCATTTGCGGTGGTTGTTCGCAGTGACGCGAATATCAACGAAGATGACATCCTCAATTACTGTGAAGGAAAATTAGCTCGTTTCAAATTACCAAAGGGAGCGGCATTCATTGAAACAATTCCTAGAAATGCAAACGGTAAAGTACTTAAACGGGAGTTACGAGAGAAATTCCCTGGACCTGCTCGAGAATAATTACCGTAATCTAAGCACCGGCATACCAATGAAAACCAAAATCTGAGTTTATGCCCCCGGTCCCTCGACCATGGTGTTCAACTGTGGAAACTACCTCAATCGATTTAATGAATTTAAGCTGTTTGTAACCACAATGCCGCTCAACCCTTAATCTAACAGGAGCACCATTCCCTGCCGGCAGGTCTTTACCATTCATGCCATAGGCTAAGATAGTCTGCGGATGACTGACGTCAAACATATCGTACCCCTCATACCAACCGCCAAAAGCATTTATCATTACATATTTGGCTTCAGGTTTTATACCCCCCGCAGCCTGAATCACCGAAAGGAGAGGTGTGCCTGTCCATGTTGCAATCGCGGACCAACCCTGCTCGCAGATATGCATCGTAGTTTGCGTCCTACGTGACATTTTCTTCAAATCTGACAGAGATATTGATACTGGATTGTTCACCAAGCCGGTAACTGGTAGAACCCAATCCTCAAAGCCATTTGCTTTAAGTCGTTGATAATCCTCATCCTCTGGATTACTCTGATTCCATACTGGAAAATTTTGGGTAACCTCTCTTGGGTCATGCTCCTGAACTAATTGATCATTTGACATTAAACTGCGTTGAGTGGCCATGGTTAAAGTGTCTGCAATTCCCATCAAACCACCCCTTACTACTGGAGGTTTATAAAACTGAGAGTCGCATCCAGTTATCAAAAATGCTGTTAGGGCTCCTCCCCTTCTTATAATTTCTCTTCGTGTGAGGCGCGCTCTTTTAGTTTTCAACGACGATTGAAATTTTTTCATTATTGCACCTTCATTTCACTTTTGGACCCAACGTAGCTCCCAGTTACCATGGTTCTAACTTGTGTTACTGCTCCAGATGCAAACACTTGAACCAAGTGGACGATGAAAAATACAACAAGCAATAGAGAACAAATCACGTGGAGAGTTCGTGCAGTTTGTCTGCCTCCGAATAAATCGATCAACTCTGGTGAAATCGCAGTGAAAGCAGGCATTTGAGCTAATCCACTTATGATCATAAACGGGAAGAGAATAAACAAGACAAATACGTAGCATAGTTTTTGAATTACGTTGTAGCCAGGCATACTCACATCATTTTTCACTGAAAATCTTATCTGAAAAATAAAGACCCTCTTTATATTTTTGAAAGACAACTCTGAGAATCTAGGGAATATCTTTAAATAGAAATCCTTTCTAACTCCATTCCACAATAAATATACAAGACCATTAATCACAAATACCCAAGCAAAAAGATAATGGTAGTTCCGACCCCAACGTCTATCACCTAACCTTTCGGCCAGCTCCCATGAAATACCCCAGTCCTCAAGTTTAAAAATTGCCGGGTAACCCTGAAACCCAACTTTACCCCAATAAAGTTCAGGAAAATGGAGAAATATCATTACCCCACTGTATAGAAGATAAAAAAAAGATAATGCCATTATCCAATGACAGATCCTCGAGTTTAACGAATGTCTGACTGTCACGTTATCCTGTTTTTTAAGCATTTCCGATGAAAACTCGTGAATAGAACATTCGCCTCTCAATTAAGACGAATGTTCTATCAGTAAAAAATTATTCAGCGCGCAGTGTATTTGGTAAACGCTCCACCAGCCAGCGGTAACGAAGCAGGTCCTTCTGCTGCGAATACGTTACCATCCTCATCTACGGCAACCCCTTCGCCTGCAGTGCCTTGTTCTCCGCGACTTGCTGTTTGATACCCTGGGATAAACGCTGTGATGTAATCCTCATTCAATGGGCCAACTCTCACACCGCAGTGCCAAGGCTCATGCCGGAGCGGGCTTGATTCCGAATCAATTGCATACACCATGTCATCATCAGTAATAAACAATCCACTGATTCGACCGTAACTATACCTCGATTCAAGGTAGTTACCGTCCTGGTCATAAATTTCCAGTCGATGATTTCCACGATCAGCGACCCATAGCCGACCCTGTGAATCAAACTCTAGCGCATGGGGCGTTCGAAATTCCCCATGATCCGTTCCAAGCTGCCCCCATTCCTTAATATAAGTTCCATCAGGAGCATACTTGACAATTCGCGCAGTCAATCCGGCGCGCCTGCCGGCTTCTAATGCTTCAGCATCCAACATGTTTTGACCACTATGCCCATCTGCCACATAAATACTCCCGTCGGGACCGACGATGACATCGTTAGGTTGATTCAAGTGAGTACTGTCATTACCTGGTTGTCCAGCCGTACCCAAGCTCATCAATAATTCGCCAGTCGGGCTAAATTTATGGACTTGATGCCCCTTAGTTCTGGCAATGTTTCCCGCGAAATCCGCAACCCAAACGTTGCCCTGATCATCAACATGGATGCCATGTGGCGTGACCATGATTCCTGCACCAAAATTGGCTAGAACTTCTCCAGAATGACGGTCAAATTTGAAAACGGGATCGACCGGGTTGGTATCACAACTCACCCCAGAACCACCAAGCGCGCCCGCTCCGCAGCGCTCGTATGCAACTACATGACCATCGGTGGGATCTATATCGATCCCAGCTGTAGATCCCCATTGACGTCCAGCGGGCAAAGCTCCCCACTCGTTTTCAATCACAGGGTTTGGATTTGGATAACCCTCTCCGGTAACTACATTAGCACTATTATCCACTCCCCCACAGCTAACTAATGTAAAGGTCAAAAGCGCTCCTATGAAACCTTTTTTCTCTATCATGTCCTAGCCTCCACTTGTTTTTATTGTAATCAATTCAGTATATACGACTTTTTATTATTTTCTCACTACAAAGAAAACCCCAGCGGCCATTAGAATTAGGCCAAGAATTCTCAAGGGGGTAAGACTTATCTGAGGAGCACCAAGTAAACCAAATTGATCAATCGTCGCCATCGCAATCAATTGGCCGAGGAGGACGAAAGCGATGGCATTCCCTACCCCAAAAACTGGAGCCACCCAGGCAATACTTAGAACATAGAACAAAACAAACCCCCCACCAAGATAAAAGTAGATTGGAGCTTCAAAATTTGAAGCGTTCGGCAATGTTTTTTCTGCTATGGCCAGATAAATTAGTGATCCAAGTAGGCCGACAAGAAATAGAACACTTGAGGCAGTTCCGGGACTTTGCAGTCTTATTCCTAATTCTGCATTTAATGCCGCCATAATTGGAATTCCGATTCCAGCAACCAGCATTATCGTCGCGTACATAAAGCTGCTTTGCTGTATTTCATTCATTCGGTGAGTCCTCACGAAGGCAATTTAAAAAATTCGAACCGAAATCTAGCTAAGGAAAATCCAAATAACGTTAAAAAAAAAGAATCGCTATTGTCAGGAAAACACTCAAGCTGTGTAACTTTTTGAAAGTTTTTTCATCTCCTGAATCTTTCGCTGAGTTTGTAGCTGGAATGATTAAATAACAAATTGCCATAAAAATGGCAGTAATCAGAAAAACACCTATTGAGATGGTTCCTCCAATGCCAAAAAAAGAGAGTGCTAATGCAGCGCATCCAAGAAAAAATACTAAACCAAATAATTTCGGGAATATAGCGCGTAAGAAAGGCCCTGCTTGCTCAGGTGATAGAGTTTTAAACAATACTGGCGCAACAACACCGGCCTGAAAAACAATCATACCCACAATGACACCAGACAAAAGAATTTGTAGCGAACTCATCATACTTAATTCCACTAATTTATAGGTGATTAATTGAGATAGTACTTAACGACTAAACCGGGCACATAGTTCCCCAATCGCGAAATAAACAGGCTTCATTTAGTTTAAGAAACGGGTTCAATTCGAAGCAAGGCACCATCATTTTCTTCGTCCGTCAGTAGATAAAGCAGACCATCTGGCCCTTCGCGCACTTCCCTAATTCTTCTTTTTAACTCAGTTAGAAGCAACTCTCGTCGCATTTCCTCAGCATTCTCGTTAAATACGATTCTCTGCAAATGGCCTGTCCCTGGAATACCTCCCATTCGGAGTGACCCTATAAAAACGTTATTTTGCCATGCCGGAAACTTGTTACCGGTATAAACCGCCATTCCTGATGCGGCAATCGCTGGTAACCAAACTAGTAGAGGAGATTCCAATCCCTCTCGAGTGGGATGCTCATTTACCCGACCACCCGAGTAAAATCTTCCAAAGCTGACAAGCGGCCACCCGTAGTTGCGTCCAGGTAACAGGATATTTATTTCATCTCCCCCATTGGGACCATTTTCATGCTGCCATATCTCACCTGTAACCGGATGTTGAATAAGAGCTAATGTGTTGCGGTGCCCGAGTGTGAAAATTTCTTGTCTGTAATTGAGCCGATTTCTGAATGGATTATCAACAGGTATCCCTCCATCATCTTCCAATCTAAGAACTTTTCCTCTTAGACTCATCGGGTCCTGTGATACCTCACCTATCCTCCCACCCGTCGACATATACACCTTGCCGTCAGGGCCAAAGACTACTCTCCCATTCAGACCAGAATTGCCCTCATAAGCTTCAGTGACAAGTATGTCTCGCGTATCGACTAAGACACCGTTATCTAGCCTTCCGACTGCTAACGCAGGCGCGCCCCACCCTTTTTCTACCGGCTTTGTATATGTCAGGTAGACCAGTTGGTTTTCCAAAAATCCTGGATGGATAGCGATATCCATCAAGCCGCCATTACCCTCAGTTCGAACAGAGGGAACACCAGCAATAGGCTCCTCTATCAGCCTATCATTTTGCACAAGCCTGAGCCTTCCTTCTCTCTCAGTAACCAACATGTCTCCATTTGGCAAAAATGCAATTGCCCAAGGATGAGACATGCCTCTCGCTACGACACTAACCTTAATTCTATGTTGCTCAGCAGTATCAAAAACCCAAGGTCCATCCTCCAGTGGTTCAACAGGAATACCAATCTGTTGACCATGAACTTGGCTTTGAGACAGCAAGATAAATGGCAAAAATAGTAAACAATGAACGAGTTTAGCCTGCATAAAAATCTCCGTAAAAAAGTTTACCAAAAATAAATGCCGCCTCTAGTGACGTCCATTCACTAAAATCAGACAGATGTTTCACATTAGGCTGAATTTACAGAACTAATTAGTCTGCAAACGATCCCAATCAGCGCGACGGGCTCCACGAAGGATAAGTTCTAAGTTATAGTTCCCCTCATGACACGCATATTCATAAATCCGTCTACCCCTATCCATACGTGTCAGTAAAACCTCACCCACAACACTTTCCACTAAAAGTTCATCGTCAATAAATTCCCATCGGTACAAGATCTCGGTATCTGAAAGAAGCTCGTAAGTCTCCTCGACTGAGGAGGTTTTACTTGAAACTGGAAGACCATTCCTTGTTAGAGCATTTGCTGGCGCATTAGATTGCTCATCTCGAATCTTTCTTGTTATTACTTTCAGTTTGTCGCCCTCCCAGAAGGCGTAAGAGTGTCCCATCCATCGCGGAAATTTATTAGTAAAGAAATTACCGTCAGCACCGTTTCGCCGTATGGGAATTATCCGAGGCGTGTAAGGGTATTCGCCTAAAATCATCAAAAACTCATCTGTTTGAACAATCTGCCCAAACCTGCTCAATCCAGTCGTACCCATATAAGGGAAAACCCAACCCATATGCAGACATCGGTCATTGGCGCCAGTCATCTCAGGACCGTCATAAATTCTAAATCCTTGTCTGCGAAACCTTTCATAATAATCCACCGTATTTTCAACTTTCTGGATGCGACCATTCAACGGCTTTACAATTATTGAAGTCCTATACTCGCCATCTATCCGCATGAGCTCACTTGGAAACTCGTCGAAATCATCATCCGCCCTATTAGTAATTCTCGCACCTACCTTTGGGGGCGCTCGGTCAGCCTCTAGGGTCGCGTCCCTAGCCTGCTGATTTTGTTCCATGCCTAACAAGATTTCCGAAACCTCCTCATCCGTATACGCACGTCTTTCACCGAATCTTTCTGGCCTTTGCTCTGCTATCTGATGCAAATTCTCCCAATACCCCGCAAAATCTGGTCGGCCTAGCGCATTTCGCGGTATATCGTCTTGAGCATAATGCGGCGAGCTAAAACTAAGAATTAGGATTACGAGTAGGAAGTATAGGACAGTGTTGCTTTCCATCTTTAATAAAGCTCTTTTGGTCAATACTTAGAGTTCTCTTTCCCTTTTATAGCATATAATTAAAAAGAAATACGGCATGTTGTCGGCCAACGACGTGACTACAGCACAAAAATAGAGATGTACTAGTTGCTCAGAAAGGATTTAAAGGATGTCACAAAAATCTACTCACCTTGAGAATATGCGTTGTATCTTTTACATGATAATTGCCATGGCTGGATTTGCCATTGAAGATGCAATCATTAAACAACTGTCAAATTCGATGCCAATTTCTGAGATTTTGATACTAATCGGAATTGGTGGCCTGGTTATTTTTTCCCTTGCCGCTCGATATTGGGCAATTCGAATATTAAGCGCCGAAATCAAGAACCCTAGATTTCTGATTCGCTCACTGTGTGAACTCGCGGCAGCGATATCTTTTGTGACTGCCATTGTCCATGGCTCCCTATCCATCTCATCCGCGATCATTCAGGCGACTCCCTTAGCTGTAGTAATAGGTGGAGCATTTATTCTCAAACAAGAGGTCTCGGGGTTAAGTTGGGCGCTTGTGCTTACAGGCTTTATAGGAGTGCTGATGGTCACTCAACCCGGCCTTGAGGGGTTCAAACCCGCGACTTTGTTTGCGGTTGCGGCAGTTTTCTTCCTTGCGATAAGGGACATTATTACCAGATCAATTTCAGATTCCATCCCAGTAATCACCATCTCATTCTGGGCTTTTTTTGCTTCTCTGTTCGCAGGATTAATCACAGTGCCATTCTTTGAGTCTTTTCAAACACCTTCCTCAAAGGACGCTTTACTATTGACAAGTTCGGTTTGCACTGCCTCGCTTGCGTATTGTGCTGTGGTGCTCGCAACTCGCTCTGGAGAAATTTCGGTGGTCGCCCCGTTCCGGTACTCGCGACTTTTATTTGCTCTCGTATTGTCCGTTGTCTTTTTCAACGAATCCATAAACAGTTTAATGATCTTCGGCAGCGCTCTAATTGCAATCTCTGGAGTAATGATGTTAACCGTGACAAATCGCTGATAATTTTCAATAGTCTTCCTTAGCGAGGACAATAAAACTCATTTAAGATTGAAGAGGTCAACCCTTGACTAAAGAAACGATCATTTGTGACATAGATGGCACAATAGCAGATATCAAACATCGACTTCACTATATAAAGGATCATTCAGGCAACTTGCTAAAAAACCCAGATTGGGATTCATTCAATCAAGCGTGTTTAAACGATCAGCCCATTGTAGATGTGATACGTATTGTGAAATTGCTATGGCTCAGTGGAAGCTCCCAATCCTATTCAAGATTTAACTTAAAATTTTTTACTGGAAGAAATAATTTCGTTAGAGAAAATACGCTGCTCTGGCTTATAAAGAATTTTTTCAATAAAGATAGCTCACCTAGTGACAAGGAACATCTTTTAGAAGAACTAGGTGTCACATTATCGATGAGAAAAGAGACTGACCTTAGGGATGATAGTGTTGTTAAGCTTGAGATGATGCAACAATTCAAGTTGCTCCCAGGAAATGTGCTTTGTATATTTGATGATCGTCAACACGTCGTTGACATGTGGCGAGATAATGGTTATCGGGTGATGCAGGTAAATTCCTGCAACGATCGCTAATTAAAAATCAATTTTTCTTTTCTGAAAATGCCAAGAAATCGTTCTAACTTACACATCACCTGCGGCCTTTGTAAGCAAGAAAGAACACTCGAATTCCATCACCTAATTCCAAAAAAAGTTCATAGGAGGAATTTTTTTCGCAAGAATTTTTCTAGAGAAGAACTGAGCCGTGGGGCATGGATCTGTAGACTCTGTCATAAGGGGATTCATAGAACTTATTCTGAACTCGATTTAGCAAAGAATTTCAATAGCCTTAGCAGGCTTGCAAACGATCCAATTATTATGCGTCATGTAAAATGGGCTGAGAAACAGAAAGTAAAATAACTACTGTCTAAAATCGCCCAAAGCAAATAATCAAAGTACTACAATTTGGACAAGATTATGTCGAATTTAAGTTACTTACTAAAAACCTATTCTCATTCCCAACCGTAATTCTTAGCAAACTATTATTTGGGGACTACTATGGAAAAAATCTTGAATGATTCGGTAGTGTTGTCTAATGAGTCGATGCCTAAGCCAGAGCTCACTCAGAGACGACGGCGTCTTGAAGAGCGCATGGATCAGAGAAAAATTGACAATGAAATTGATTACCTGGAAGAGCTTAGCGATCGAGTTCAGCATTAACTCGACATAATTTTCCTTGGTTTGCTGGTAGCAATTAAACAAATAATCGTACACGGAACACAGGTAACGTGGCTCTGATTGGTGAAAACTTGAGATATCATGTGCGCCTCTCTTAAAGTACCCATTTACCTGTTTGTCTCTGTTACGTTATGCTAATCATCTGGCTCTTTAATTACCCAACATAGAAATATTTTAAGAGTTTGATTCATGAAAATCGGCATTCTTAACGCAGATAAAGTTCGACCTGAACTTGCACATCATTTCGGCGAATACCCAGGTATGTTTGGTAATTTGTTACTTAACATCGAGCCTGATATAGAAATAGTAGTCTATGATGTCATCTCCGGTGTTTATCCTGAGATGATCGATGAGGTTCAAGGATACATTATTACAGGGAGCAAGATGAGTGTTTATGAGCAGATTGGCTGGATTAAACAACTCGGAAAATTCGTTCAAGAGTTACACAAAAAAAAGAAAAAACTTATTGGCATCTGCTTCGGACATCAATTAGTAGCGCATTTTCTGGGTGGAAAAACTCAAAAATCTGACAAGGGATGGGGAATCGGAATACATGAGTCTATTCTAACAGACTCAGCTAAACATTATGGGATAAAGGGACAGAACTACAATCTAGTATGTAGTCATCAAGATCAAGTAGTAAAGCCTGCGCCATCAAGCGTAATTCTAGCGAGCAGTGAATTTTGCCCTTATTCTATGCTTCAAATTGGAGATCATTTTCTCACTTTTCAGGGACATCCGGAATTCAACAAAGATTTTTCTCGTTCACTGTTGGATTTGCGAAAAAACGATTTTGAAGAAAATACCTACCAAGAAGGTTTAGACTCCCTGACTAAGAATACGGACGCCCATGAAGTAGGTAGATGGATTGTGAACTTTATTAAAGGTAATCCGACTTCGCATCAACTCTAGTATGGCTTGTCACCAAATATAGTAATGCGATGCAGCTTTCGGTGCGCCGGGAAATAATCATTTATTGGTTTATGTTGGGTGCTGCGATTATCCCACAAAGCGACACAATTTGGCTCCCAACTAAAACGACAGGTAAACTCTGGCGTTTTAATGTGTTCAAATAAGAAGTCTAATACTGCACGACTTTCTGATCGATGCAGGCCGACAATATGCGTTGTAAAGAGGCTATTAACAAAGATTACCTTCTTGCCACTCTCTGGATGAGTGTGAATCACGGGATGTTCTACCGGCGGGTTTTTCTTTACAGCCTCTGCAAGCCTCTCTGCTCCCCCTTCTTCTTCTAAGCTTTCCTTAAAACCGTGTCGGAAATCATGAATAGCCGACAAGCCAGTCAAAAAGTGCTTCATATTTTCTGAAAGATTCTCATATGCAACAGTCATGCTCGCCCACAACGTATCCCCCCCCTTCTCTGGAACAATTTTTGAACGAAGAAGTGACGCGAGAGGCGGATGCTGGCGAAATGTCATATCACTATGCCATGCCTCAATTTTAGTTGGCTGCTCAGCAGTACTTTCCAGAATAGTAATTTCTGGATAACCTTTAACAGTTTGATAAGCAGGATGGCTTTGCAATGGTCCGAATGAATCAGCTAGAGCCTTCTGCTGAGCTGGGCTGATATCTTGTTTTCTAAAAAATATCACCTCATGTTCTATCAACAGTTTACGAATCTGCTTGTAGTCGCTTTTAGAAAGGGGCTTAGTTAAATCTATACCTTCTATTTCAGCACCAAGAGCGCCGGCCAATGGTTTCTCAATAATCACTATTTTTCAAAATCAGGCGAACCTGCCTCTGGATTTAAATTAACTTTGTGTTTTTCAAAAACTCGTTGAATATTGTCTGAAAAATCATACACCAAGATTAGTGTTACCAACAAATTAGAATTGTTCTTCATAAATCTCATATTGCTATTGTTATCCCTAACCATTCGTTGAATATTGCTGTACATTACAAAAATATTGCGGCAACTTATTAACAACAAGTCATAAATTTTATAAAGTGACAAATACTCAATGAAAAAAGCAATAACCCTGTTCTCTATTTTTTTCACCCAATCTTCGTTTGGAGCATCGATCGACGAAGCAGTAGAGAGCGCAGTTGGCCCTATTACCAAGGCTTTGTCTTCGGCAGTCTTTTTTGAAATAAACTTCTTTGGTCAAGCGATGCCATTGATAGTCTTATGGCTTGTGACAGCGGGTTTGTTTTTTACTATTTACTTAGGATTCATAAATATCAGAGGGTTCGGCCATGCAATCAGAGTCGCGAGGGGTGACTACAAAGAGCCAGATGCGGACGGAGAAATATCACATTTCCAAGCGGTATCTACTGCAATTTCTGGAACAGTTGGCATTGGCAACATAGGGGGTGTCGCAGTAGCTATCGGTATCGGTGGTCCTGGGGCTGCTTTCTGGTTGTTTTTTGCTGGATTCTTAGGAATGTCTACAAAGCTTGTGGAGTGCACATTAGGAGTCAAGTATCGAATAATCAACCAAGATGGGTCAGTTTCTGGCGGACCCATGCACTATCTGGAAACTTTGTTAGCAGAAAGCCAGCTTCCAAAGCTGGGTAAATTCTTTGGTGGCTTTTATGCACTCGCATTAGTTATCGGCTGTTTTGGAATCGGCAACATGTTTCAGTCTAATCAAGCCTACGTTCAGTTCGTCAACATCACTGGCGGGAGCGAAAGTTTTTTTAATGAGCGTGGATGGCTCTTTGGGCTTCTCATGGCATTTACAGTAGGCATAGTAATTATTGGCGGTATAAAGTCTATCGCTAGAGCAGCAAGTAGAATAGTTCCATTCATGGGAATCCTTTACTTCATCTCCTCATTAGTTATTTTAATCTTAAGCGCCGAACATTTAATTGATTCAATTATTCTCATTGTATCCGAGGCATTTTCGACTCAAAGCACGACAGGGGGAATGGTTGGTGCAATGATAATTGGTTTTCAGCGCGCAGTATTTTCTAATGAAGCCGGCATTGGGTCCGCTTCTATTGCACACTCAGCAGTGCAAACAAAAGAACCTGTTTCTGAGGGAATCGTCTCCTTGCTTGAGCCGTTCATAGATACCATGGTGATATGTACATTGACCTCTTTAGTGATAGTGTCTACCGCTTATCCCGCGGGGCTTATGGATAGTGGCTTGGAGGGAATTGAATTGACCTCGGCGGCCTTCGCCTATCACATCAGCTGGGCGCCCTATCCTTTGGCGATCGCTGGATTATTATTTGCATTCTCGACCAGCTTAGCCTGGTCTTATTATGGTCTCCAAGGCTGGTTGTATTTGGTCGGCGATTCCTCGGGGGCGCAACTGGGTTTCAAGTTGGTTTTCTGTGGCTTCATTATGTTGGGAAGCACAATCCAACTCACAGCCGTCTTGGATTTCTCTGACGCAATGGTTTTCCTAATATCAATACCAAACATAATTGGGTTGTATTTTTTTGCGCCGTCAATAAAACGCGAGCTCAATTTGTATCTCAAGAAGATTTGAAGTGCAAAGAATAGATTAAGTGTCATTTGAGTTGATTCTAATCTTCACACTGAGAGGGCATACTGTCTAAAATACTCTTGAATTCATCCTCCACAAGTTGGCTTCGTACTTGATATATTTCAGGGTACTCACACCTCTTCAGGTTGACTTCCATAGCCCTTAGTTTTGCCTGCCATACTGGTTCGGTCATTAAACCTTGTGAGTATTGGAAATAATCTGCCTCGTAAATAAACCAACTTACATTTTCAGAATTTCTAGCTGCTTTTTGCTCGGTTGTTAGCTCAATACTTGGCGCAATGCTGAACTTGCTGGAAAACCAATCCAGATTAGCCTCTGTGAATGCGTATGCCTCACTTGAGGCTGTATAAGATCTCTCTTGCATTTGACTGACAAGCGCAATCCTTTGCGACTGCCTCATTTCCAGTCCAACGAAAATGAGGGAGGCAATCACTCCAAACATTCCCAATAACTGGATCCAAGTGTCTACGTTAATTTTATTCATAAAGCTTATAAAAATTTATTAGGATTATAATTTCACTCTAAAATTCACCTGATGAAGATTCTTCTAAAAAATCTAACGAAGAGATCGAAACTTATTCATCTCATGAATTGCCTTACCAACTATTAGGAGCTGAAATACTCAATCACATTTGTCCTCAATCTTGAAGCCGTTCTAATTTTCAAAAAACTAGGCTAATCAACTTTGGACAGACACTTAATTACACAAACGTAGAACTTTGCACACTGGAGGCAGTTATGTCAATCACGCTAGAAGAAAGACAACCCAGAACAGACATGGAAATTACATCCGTTGATTTTGGTGAAACAGAGACTGTGCTAACAGCAGAAGGCCATATGGGTGAATATGGTCGCGTATATGCTAGCTATCATCTAAGCTATAACGCAGATCGATCTGGTGGAACTTATACCGCACAAGGCCGGGGCTTTATAGACGCTGATTCTATGGCCTCTGGAGCCGCAGTGGGTGTTTGGCGACGAGAAGGATCGCTTCTTCATATGGATGAACTTGTCAATATAAATGATGGAACACAGAATCTTGGAAAAATTGTAATTGATCCAATTAAGAAAACGATGACTATGGATGTTTACATAATATCTTAGTCTGAGTTAAGGAGAGCACAGAATGTCTAAAAAAATTTCTGATGTATCATTAAGCTTTATAAATACTGTTTACTCTACAAATTCCAACGGACAAATCGTAAAGCAGATAAACTGGAAGAGCGACCAAGACCTACCCGTCTATGGTGAGGGTTACGGCACTCTCACCGTGGTGGAAAATATGCATGAAGCCAATGCCGAAGGTGGGGAATGCACCTGGACTGGTGAAGCGTTTTTACCCGATGGAACACGCGGACTTGGTGTCGGCTTCGGTGTCTGGAGAAAAGACGGCGAACATGAATGGACCGTCCATTGGGATGGTGAAGATTCAGTAGTTGGTAAGGTACACTTTGAGGGAAAAATAGAACTTGCCACAAAAACCCTTATAGGCACTGTCTACAGTCGAGACTGAATTCATGAACTCGCATCATATCTGACGGAAGTGACAGAAACTTCCGTCAGATTTCTACCGCCTTATTCTCTGGGCGGTTTTAAATTTTCTCTGAAAGGACTAAAAGGTTTCGACGCTAGAAATTATATCTCGAATAATAACCATGTCGTCTGATGCTATATTTATGGAATACTTGACCCCTATCTCATACCATCGTTTTATATAAGCATAGACAAGATTTTTATTAGAAGGCAAATACCCAGATGGTCCCTTATCAGATTTTTCCCTATTTTCCATATCATATGTTGGGAGAAGATTTAGCGGATCGTTTGCAAATTGTTCTTTTTTTTGTGCTGACCAAGACGCTCCTCCATGGCGATGGGCATAACTAAGCGGAATTACATGATCTATATCCACATCTGACGCATCTAAAAGACGGATTCCCGTAAGCCCACCAAGCCAAGAACCTTTCACCACTCGACACTGCCTGGAAGTCGCAAATTCTACGCTTAACTCCGATTGAGATATCAAAATTTCTGTCCGAGTGTTTTGACAATCTCCGTCCTCATCAATCCAATGCCTCCATTCCTTTCTGTTATATCGCTCTGTTCCTGCTTGATTCGCGTCTGTATCAACGACGGTTTCTAAGCAAGTACTGTCGTGGCAGTGATACATAGAGGCTGATCTATCATAATGACCACCGTTAGCGTCTGTCCGACCAGGATGTGAGAGACAAAAACTTCCCAAAAGTGCAATAGTCATGAAAAGCAGTATAGGTATATGAATTTGCATATTTTTTTACAATGTGGCGGAAGAGGCAGGAGTCGAATTAACCTTACATCCCATTGAAATAATTACTTTTTTAATTCCTGTCTCTATTCTAATGTTACTTCCAGTGTTACTAAACCTCAACCTTACTTACCATTCCTAACTAAATTTTCTTTCTTTTTTATCATTAGGTGGGTTTTATTTTAGGGCCGGGGGAGGCTCTACGTTGTCGTTAATTGTTATAGTACCAACCTCGATACGTTAAAGTAGATTTGAAAATTTATATATAAATTTAAAGGTGAAATGTAATGACAATCAGTGAATTAGGAAGTGTAGGAGAATTGATTGGAGCGATAGCTACGGTAGCAACTCTCCTTTACTTAGCGTTACAGATACGAGCAAATACCCTTGCTGACAAATATAAAGCTATCAATGACATTATAGATAGAATTGTTGGCTGGCAATCGAGAATTGCTAACTCTACGGATTTAATGGAAGCATGGATTCAAGGTACTAAAAGTTATAATGATCTTCAGATTGAAAATAAACTTCGATTCTCAGCTATAGTATTCGATATATTTACAGCCTGCGAAGCTTGTTTAGAAGCAGCGAAACATGGCGGGATAAAATCTGAGTCCTCTAATGCCGTAAAAGTAATAATAGGTTATCTTTTAAAGAATCAAGGAGTTCAAGAATATTGGATTTCTGTGGGATTAGACACGTATGCAAAGGATTTTGTCGATCAAGTTAATCTTATTCGTGAAGACATGAAAAGCGATAGCTATAATGAAAATGGCCCTTTGCCTTTTCATATGCCTTTAACCATTTAACTTAAGGATAATACTGGTAGTACCTACCCCCATACATAAAAGACGATTTTGAAAAAAATGAAGTTGATTAAAGGTGGTAAGAAAGAACCAGTTGTTGAGAAAGATCATTCAAATCATTGGCGAGTGGTAGTGCCTAATCCAGATCATCCGCCACTAAAACCTGGTGAAGAAGAAATCACAGTTGTAGTCGTAGAGAAAAATTAGTCAAGGGAATATGCGAGTCCCACTTGTACCTAACTTGGTTTTAAAAATTTGCTCGTTGAGCCGATACGACAATTAATTAATCACTTTTGGGAGATATACGATGAATTGGGAGGCGATTAGTGCGATTGGGGAGATAACTGGTGCATTAGCAGTTGTACTTACTCTCGGATATTTTGGAATACAGGTTCGAGCGGCTCGAGAGGCAGCAGCTGACACCAATCGGCTCCATCGCTCCAACGGTGTAAGGGAAATAATGCTCGCAAGCATCTCGAACACCGAAATTAGGCAAGCATTGGAAAAAGGTCTGGGAACAAGTCCTTTACATGACATGTTTTCTAAAGAGCTTGGTATCTCCAAAGATGAAGCTTTCATCATGCACTGGACAATGCTTGCATGGTTCTGGTTACACTGGGGGCAGTATGCATCTACGGTGACTAAAAAGGACGTCGAAGAGCTGACGGGCGTTGTCCAACTATTCTACAACAATCCTGGCGTTCAACTCGTGTGGAACAACAGTCCATTCGCTAAGCCTGCACTTGAGAATGACTTTGTTAACTTTGTTGAAGAAATCATTACTCCGAAAAATACTAACAACTGAACCATGGAATCGAGATTAGATACTGATCTCATATCACGACTTTTGGTCAGGCAGGATTGTCAAATCTATTCGCTGCCGTTCTACCACCAGATATCAGAGATAATGACAATATTTACATTGTGTATTTCAACTGTACTAAGTTCTAACCTGCCCAAAGGCTTAATCACGACTTAGCTTTTAAAACCTGGTGAAGAAGGTGCTTTTGCTTTCAACAATAAGAAGAGAAGAAGAAAGGCTTCTGAATTTAAAAAAGAGGAGATTGAAAAATGAATATAGAAGCAATTGGTTCTATTGGTGAAATATTAGGAGCTTTAGCTGTATTGGTTTCCTTAATTTATTTGGCAAAGCAAATTAAGCATAGTACGGATGTGTCTAAGGTAACAACATATCACGATGGAATCGGACAAATACTGCAGTCAGGGCTTCACCCAGAGTTTGCAAGACTTTCAGTCAAGATAGAAAGTGGAGAAGTACTTGACCCAGTTGAGGAGAGCTATTCCGCAAGCTTAGCAACCGCCTTCATATTTGGTCATGAAATCCTCTATTGCTTGTTTAAAAAAGGACAGGTTGATGAAGACCTTTGGAACAACATCATTATAAATAACATGCAATTTTTGAAAAGTAGTATGGTATTGCCAGTGGCGAAGCAAAGGCAAGGCGCTCTAAGTGAGGATTTTGTGAGGCTGCTCGAAGAGTCTTAGACAAGCTTTTAATAGCCTCAAAAGATAGGCAACACTACAGGACCAACCACACAACTCTCGGTGGACGCTTCCTTGTTAGCCGATATCTATAGTATCTTCTGGGTATGAATATAAAGCAGTAAATAAATTAATCAGCTAATGAACAGAAAAATGTTTTTTACGAAGGATAAATTATGTCGAAACATTCCGCATTGAACACTTTTGGTAGATCTGGCAACCCGGCATTTTCTAGAAATTTCAACCTTGCTGGAGCGGGGGCGATAGCTCGAGAAGACCGCATGACGCTAGATGGAGCCGTTAACAAAACGGTGATCTTACTATCTCTATGCTTTGCGGGGGCTTTCATAGGGTGGAATACTCCAGCTCTAACGATGCCGGCTCTAATCGTTGGCGCAATCCTATCATTTGTGACAATATTTAGAAGTCCCACGAAAGCAGGCTCTACAGCTCCATTTTACGCTGCCTTCCAAGGGGTCGCCCTCGGAGGTATTACTGTGTTTGCAGAGGCGCAGTACCCCGGGATTGGCATCCAAGCCATAGGCTTAACTTTTGGAATATTGGCCTCATTGCTCTTCTGCTATAAGACCGGAATAATAAAACCAACGGAAAATTTTAGACTAATGATCTTCTCGGCAACTATGGGAATAGGACTTCTCTATCTCGTTAGTTTTGTGATGTCATTCTTTGGATCGGGCATCGGTTTTATTCATTCAAATGGTTTGTTTGGAATTGGTTTTTCTTTATTTGTAGTTGGAATCGCGGCCCTCAATCTTGTGTTAGATTTTGACTTTATCGAAGAAGGGGCAGACCAAGGGCTACCTAAACACATGGAATGGTATGGAGCTTTTTCATTAATGGTTACTTTGGTCTGGCTATATATTGAGATTTTACGCTTATTGATGAAGCTTAGAAGCAGATAAAATGAATATCCTTATTTTTGGCCTTCTTACTATCATCTCATTATTTATTTTCCTGAAACTAGGGAAAATTAAAGCCTCAACAAAACAATTAAACCGGGAAAATCGAATAAAGTGGACGCAAAATCAAAATCAAACTTTAAATGAAAATGCGGATAACTCGAAAACTGTAGAAGTAAAACCCTCGCAAATTAGTGACCAATCAGACAAGTAGCTTTCTAACTAGAATGAGAGAACCAATCGACAGCAAGGAAGGGTATGAACAAAATTCTAATAAAAATAACTCTACCCTGCTTTTCTATTAGGGCTAGCTCTTATGAGCATTAAATTGTCTGAGGGAAACTTAAAATCGCTGGGCGTATTTATAGCAGCGCTGACTATTTTAGGCACAATGATATCATTAGATATTAGTGCCTATTTTCATCTGGAGGCAGCTCTGCTTATAGTGGGTGGAACGACTAGCTATTCACTTATAGTTAATAAGAAGAAATCGATGGCCCATAGAATCGGCGAAGGAGCCGTGTTTTTTGGTTGGCTAGGTCTGCTAATTGCCGGGACATATATTGCATATAATGGCTTTTATAGTTTTAGGCCAAATGAATTGGGCGCAGCTGTAGCATATTCAATGCATCCGCTTCTTTACGGCTATATTATTCAATTCTTATCACTAGCATTTGATGATTAACTGAATAAGTTCTGTCATTGATTCCTCATTAGCTGATATCTATAGTATCTTCTGGGTATGAATATGAAACTAGGAGAAACATATGCCTATTCCTTTTGAAGGTGGATGTCATTGCGGTGCTGTGCGTTACATTTGTTCGGAGGAACCAACAACCGTGGTTAACTGTCATTGCGGGGACTGCCAACAAATTGCAGGGTCAGCATTCATAACCGGCGTTCTAGTCCCAGAAGGCTCGGTAAAAGTAAGTGGCGAACTTAAAAGTTACAGGGTGAAAGCCGACAGTGGTAACGGTATTACTCGAAATTTCTGTCCAATTTGTGGAACGAGGATAATGGTTGAGTTAGAGGGAGGTGTTGGAGTCGGAGTAAGTTACACAACGCTCGACGATAGCTCTTGGCTAGAGCCCGCTATAGAGTTTTACACCAGCAAAGCTCAACCTTGGATCAATTTATGTTCAAACACGGAAAAGCTAACGGATATGACTTGATTAGCTCAATGAACAGACTACTGACAGTAATTAACTTACTGAATCGAAATAAGTCCTATGGAGTATTAATGTTAAAAAAAAATAATCGCTATTTAATATCTATAAAACTGTTTTTATTGAGCTTTTTACCTATTTCATCTGCTGCGCAAGAATTAAACGAGGTTGGTCAGCTAAAAATTACAGAGGTTCTAGAGAAGAGTTTAGAAGAATTCAAGATTCCTGGTTTCGTAGCCCTCGTTACTAATTCTGATAAGAATATTTACTCAGAAGCATTCGGCTTGGCTAACGTTGCTAAAGGTGAGCCTATGCAAGTAGACAGCATCTTTCAAATAGCTTCTATGACAAAGCCTATAACTTCCGCGGGGTTAATGATTTTGGTACAACAAGGCCTGGTCAAATTGGATGACAACATATCTGACCATATTAATGATCTTACACCATTTGAAATTTTTGAACAGGTTAATTTGGAAACAGGAACCTTTTCAACGAAAATTGCAAAGAACCCGATTACTATTAGACATCTTTTTACCCATACTTCCGGGCTGGCATATAATTTTAACAGCTTTGAACTTGCTGCCACTAACCAACCACTCTTTAACTCAGAACGATATCTCCTTCAGCATGAGCCAGGAGAAAAATGGACTTATGGCCCATCAACAAATCTTTTGGGGGAAGTAATAGAAGAGCACTCGGGATTGGGATTATTTGAATACATGCAAGAGAAACTGTTTGTTCCACTGTCTATGGAGGAGACTTTCTTTGTAGTGCCTGATAGCAAAATGACCCGGGTCGTTACACGCCATGCTAAGGTTGGAGATAATTTTAGTGAACTTCCGCAACCTTCAAAAATAGCTTTCCCGGAGTTAGGACATGGTGGTCTAAGCTCTACAGCTCCGGATTACGCTAAATTTATGCGGTTATTTCTTCGAGACGGAATAACTGATACAGGAGTCCGCATATTTGATCCTAGTACGATCAATTTAATTTCAAGAAATCATATTGGTGAGCTAAGAGCTGAATTACAACCGGCCTCAAGACCAGATTTTGCAAAAGCATTCCCTCAAAGACCAGGAATTGATACGTGGGGGCTCGGTTTCCAATTAAGCGGTTCGTCAGAGTTAAATGAAAGATCTTTTGGGTCTATGTCTTGGGCTGGCATCTTCAATACTGAGTTTTGGATTGATCGAGAGAAAAACATTGCGGCTGTACTAATGATGCAATATCTGCCCTTCGATGATGAGGTTCATATCGAAATCCTTAAGAGATTTGAAGAAGCAATTTATACCAACCTTAATTAATGGTCTAGGTATCTGTATTTTGCTTGATAAGTAAAGTATCAAACTTCCTCATTAGCCGATATCTATAGTATCTTCTGGGTATGAATATAACGTCTTCACTATAGGAAAATAGATATTATAAGCTTACTTAATTTGCCTTCCGCTATTTTTGTCTTAGTACCAGTATTAGGTGCGTTTATAGCGTCGCAATTTACTAAACAAGGAATTAAGCTAGCAAATAGCATTATCCTTCAAACTGGTTTGGTAGGCACATTGATTGGCCTGGTAACAATGTTGGGAAATATGTCGGATCCGGCGGCAATCGGGCCAGGGCTGTCTATTGCTTCTCTTACAATTTTATATGCACTCATTACCTCTTCCGTTTTTACCTTAGCAAGTCTTAAGATTTCCCCAGAATCTCCTGAATTGAGACCGAGCTTCAGCACCATCGCTATCATACTATGGATTGCTATAACCTTTTGGGCGGTAGCTTTTGGAAGTGGTTTTCTAGCTTTTATAAATATTCCTTCTTTGTTATTTGTAGCACTATCAATCTTGATAATTGCTACCTTTGGTAGAGCTAATACTGAAGGGTCCCTTAGGTTGTGCGGTGAGTATTTACCTTACGCTGGCCTTATCGGATTTTTCATAGGTATAAGCTCGATGATTATAGATTTGGGTGATCCAACTACCATCGGACCAGCATTGGCATTTTCTTTTCTTACCATGTGTTACACGAACTGGATATCTGTTGCTATAAAACTAGGACTCTCGAAAAATGCTCAAGAATATAAAAGTTCTTCTTGGCAGTACTTAGGTTTTGCTATCTTCTCATTAGTATTGTCAATCTCGTTGCTGCTAGCAACATTACTTCGTATAGAATGAGGCACTTATCTTTCTTCAATAAAGTAAATCAGTAACAGATTTCCGCACATGACTAGCTAGGGGCATATCATCTGGTTTGTTAGGTAAGATATTTCTATAGAAGAAATCACTCCAAGCATGCCCAAAAGCTGTATCCAAGTGTCTAAGTTAATTTTATTCATAAAGCTAATAAAAATTTATTAGGATTTTAATATCACTCTATAATTCATCTCATGAAGTTTCTTAAAAAAATCTAACCTAGAAATTGAAATTTATTCATCTCATGAATTGTCTTTCCCAACCTTAGGAGCTGAAATGCTCATTTGACAAGTTTAAGATTATTTCCAAATAAATAGGAGTTAAGAATGTCTAAAGTATTTTCGCTAATAATTGTGTTTATCTTCACTTTTGCCACACCGCTGCTTACCTTTGGCTTTGATGTAACAGGTGACGAAGTAAGTCTTTCAGGCACTATAAGTTCCATAGTATTGACAGACGAAGGCGGTGTTCTTAATGTCGTCTCTGACAATGAAATATACGGAAAGACTTGGCTGACTTATAACATAAATTTAGATAACCCTAACTCCGCAGATCAAGGCTCTTTCCAAGGTCGAGCCACGGCGATAAATAATGATGGGTCTAGAGTAAGTTCATCTCGTCAAGGTGTTTGGAGTAGGAATGGATTTATCTATTCTTTTTATTCGTTAGATGATGTCAGCGATGGTAATCAGTACATATGCATTACAACAATGAATTTACAAGATGATTCGGTCGAAATGAAATTTTACCCAAAATAAAGAATGATTAATCCTTTCCTGACTATCAGTAATACTATATTTGAAATTCTGATTTGTATAAATTACGATCATTCTCCGTTCAAAAACACCTAAAAGGATAAAGCAATGTCTGAAAAAATTGATGACTTCAAAATGGTCCATGTCTCTAACGTTTATTCACGCAATTCTGAAGGCCAATTAGTTACGCAAGTAAACGTGAAGAGCCAGGCCGATATGGCTGTCTATGGAGAAGTTTGGGCTACTCTTACTTTCTTACAAAACTTTGAAACCCCAGACGCTGACAGCGGAGAAGTTAGCTTCGCCGGTGAAGGATTTCACCCCGATGGCACTAAAACAATCGGCTTTCAAGAAGGTACTTGGAAAAAGGTCGGCCAACATGCGGTTGAGCTAGAAATGTCGGGAAAAGATAGTCGTGAGGGTGACTTAAGGACTGTAAGTAAAATATCTCTAGAAACCTTGATATGGGAGGGCAGCGTCTACCGATTGTAGGCCGAAGTTTTGCATTCTAGCAAATAATCGAATTTACGCTATGAGGATTCATTTAGAGGAGTCGTGAGCGCGACTCCTTTAACTCAGCTACGTATCCGCTTCCTTTGTTAGTTAATATCTATAGTATCTTCTGGGTATGAATATGAAGAAAATAAGCGTAGATACGTGGATTCAGTTATTGGGTATGGTTGGCGTTCTAGGTGGCTTAGTATTTGTTGGTCTAGAAATGCAGCAATCTCAAAGGATTGCCATCGCAAGCCAAGTACAAGCTCGAAATGACGCCCTCATGGCATTTTTTACCGCCCCCCTTGAAGGCAATACTGATGCAATGGAGCTTTTTAGATTTCCTGTTCCTGACCTTGAGACTCTCTCCGAAGAAGAGAGAATTATTATTGGGCAACTAACTCTTATTAGATCAGTTAGCCTCGAAAATGCATGGCAACAATTCAATTTAGGGATGATTCCAGAAGAAACAATTGAAGCAACTGAAAGCAGAATGATTTCGATGTATGATAATTGTCAAATACGCCCGCTATTTGATTCTAGAATTTCTGCAGGCTTTCTTTCATACCTCAAATCTATCTCCAAAAATAATTGCGAATAACATAAATAGCCATGAAGAAAGTTAGCTTAGATGTATGGATTCAGTTGATTGGTATGTTGGGAGTATTAGGTGGTTTAGTGGCATTGATCATCGAACTGAATCAATCCCAGAGGCTGTCTCAGGCGAGTGCCTACCAAGCAAGAAACTCCGAGATACAAGAGGCACAAAGAGAACTTGCACTTTCAGAAGACTTCGCCGAAATACTCCAAAAGTTTGATTCTCAAGGCGTTGACTCTCTGACGCTTGGCGAAAGAAGCAGAGTTGTAGCATGGCACTCTGCTATGCAGTGGCGAATGCAAGGACAGTTTTATCAGTATCAACAGGGTTTTCTCGAAGAGGCCGCTTTGGAGCAAACCCTCAACGACTTGGCAAGCGGCATATACCAAAAATGGGAGGAGCTGGATTTGACAGAGAGAATTCAGCCTTTTGAATGGAAACAAAGAATAAGAGACAGGCTTGGGCAAAACTAATGAAAAAACTACTAACAACAATAACCCTACTCTGCCTTGCTTTTGCGGTTGCTGATTACTAGTTATGAAAAAAGTCAGTATAGATACTTGGATTCAGTTACTAGGGATGCTCAGTGTTGTTGCTGGGTTAGTATTTGTAGGTTTAGAAATGCAACAAACCCAAAGAATAGCCCTCGCAAATCAGCAACAGGCGAGAACAGAACTGATCTCAAATAGACTCCTAACAGAATTGGAACTATTTGGAGAGATTGGACCTGATGCAATCACAAGTAATGTGGAATGGGGTGAAATGACAGTCGAACAACGGGCAATCCGACAGCAAATTCAGCGATGGTTTTGGGCTCTTTTAGAAAATCATTTTTTCCAAAATGAAATGGAGCTCCTAAGTGATGCTCTTTGGAGTCAAGTAGAAGGTTACATAAATGCTCGTTATTCTGAATGCCACCTGCGTGATATATATGACGCTTCGGTGAGCTATCAGCCTCTCCGTGACTACATCAGTGAGTTACCCGATGTGTGCTCGAAATAATTTTAGTTTTAAAAAATAAGAGAATGCTAATTCTATGAAGACTTCCCGACTAGCAGAAATATTTGGAACCATAAGCGTTGTTCTTTCTCTAATTTTCGTTGGAGTCGAAATCAATCAAAATACCAATCTTACTCGAAATCAGGCTTATCTTGATTTTGCTGAAAGTTTGAAAGATCTTACTTTGCAAGTCGCAACGGATGATGTTCTTCCTAGTCTAGTAGCAAGAACAGTAGAGGGCGAAACTGTGAATGATTTTTCGCTAGAGGATCAAGTAAGGCTTAACTCTATGCAGACTGCCACTGTTAGAACTTGGGAAGGATTGTTCAGGTCTTGGCAGTCTGGATTGCTCCCAGAAGAAACCATAAGGAATACAAATATCGGCGGAGGTCTATTGTTAAACAATGACTACTTCCGAGAGTTTTGGGTGGAAGTAAAAACACAACTTACGCCTGATTTTGTACAATTTTTTGAGCAACAGCCGTGGAATCAATAGCTCCTTTTGGGTATGAATATGAAGAATTTTAGTCTAGATGTATTGATGCAGTTACTCGGAATGCTAGGCGTTCTAGGCGGTTTGATATTTGTTGGTCTTGAGATGCGCCAGTCACAGCAAATTGCCCTTGCTGGTCAAATGCAGTCAAGAGCTGAGCAAATAACTGACTACAATTTGGCTTTTCTTGAGACCGCTGATCCTGATGATCTTTACGCCATCGCCTATGAAGACTACAGCCAGTTAACTGAAAAGCAAAAGTGGCTTAGCGACATTCAAGGTAGGTGGCAACTTCAGATGCAACAAACTTCAGTTTGGATGTATCAGAAAGGTTTTCTTAGCGAGGACCGATGGCTGCCGACAAAAATTCGTATTCAACAACTATATGATAACTGCGAAAGACGGCATCTTTTTAGCGCAGCGCTTGAGACTGCATTTCAAAATTTCCTAAACAGCATTCCTGATAATTGTGACAGGTGAAAATTGAACAAACTACTAACAACAATAACCCTACTCTGCTTTTCTGTTGCCGCTAATGCGGATATTTATTTTTGTGAATCAAATGTCTTTACCCTTATAAATTTTAGGAATGAAAAAGCTTGTGCTTAATTATAGATTAGTTCTCTTACTAATAGTCACTATCTTAGTTGCCTGCGAGGCAACAGACCTGCCAAAGTATGAAGAGATGAGTGAAATTGAACTCGTCATGCACAACGCTTTATTGCCAGAGAACGAGCAAATTGTCTGTCAGGAAGAAATATCGGATTGGGTTGGAGGCAGGTTTCAACGTATTCCTCGGAGGTGCTTCACGGTAGCCCAATTAAAGCAGCTACAGCGCGACGCTGAATTTGCTTCTAGAGGCAGCAATTCAGCAAGCCAGCCTAATCCCAATGCAGGTCAAGTTGGCGGGGGATTCATGCAGTAAAAGGCATCCGAACGCCATAACCGTTTTTATAACTGCACTAAATTCTAATTAGTATTGCCTACCTAATTGATATCAACCTTCCTCATTAGCCGATATCTATAGTATCTTCTGGGTATGAATATGAAAAAATACAAGTAATCCAGCTTTCTAGGTAAATTTTCACTGAAATAGTTTTTAAATGATGGAGCAGCAAACAATGTCTTTAAGAGCAATAATACTAACATTAATCTCCTTTCCAGTTATGCTACTAGCTCAAGAGTCTGAGATCGAAAAAGAATATAATGGCTATTTAGAAGATTTCATGGTCTTCGATTTTGAAGGTATAGCATCTCATTTTACTGCTCCTGTAATGTTCATCGGTCCTTCGACACAAGTAATGCAAGATGAAAATGCTGTCAAAAATTACTATCGTGTTCTTAAAGAAAACATTCAAAGTGGTTATGCATATAGCAAAAGTAACCTAGAGATTAATCAAGTTACGGACAAAATTTATTGCCTAACAAACACATTTACTAGGCACAATAGTGCTGATCACGTCTTGTTCGAGGGTACTTCTTATAATTTCTTTAAGGAGACGGAATCCGGCTGGAAATTATTTCTAATGCAGGGGTCAGCCTTGCCAGACTTATGATATAAGCATGAACAAACTACTAACAACAATAACCCTACTCTGCTTTTCGGTTGCTGCTAATGCGGCCGTAATGGGGAATTGTATTAATCAGGATTCGCTTATTAAAAAAGACGCTGAATTTGAGAGGCTTCTAGTCGAGAAGTCTCTCGAAGGCTTGACTAAACTGCTTCATCCAAACTTTGTATGGATACACAATCATGCCGGTCAAATTGATAATTCTAGACAAGAACTCCTTGATTTCTTGGGAGATACTTGGAGGAAAAATCCTGAAGCTAAAACCACGCGAGAACAATATGATGTCGCGGCTCTAATTCATTCAAATACAGGCGTCGTATTTGGCTACAGTGATGTATTTAGAAATGGTCAAACTTTTACCTATAATTTTATGCGTACTTATGTGTTAGATTCTGGTGATTGCGTGATTCTTTCAAATCATACAATGTTGATTCCCAATAGCTAAGCTAAATCGCAACCACTTCTCGCTCAGTCGCTCTATAGCCTCCCTCTCTGGCCGATATTTATTAGTGAATTTAACAAAATTAATTAACATGGAGTTAAATCATGAATTGGGAAGCACTTGGCGCAGTTGCAGAATTACTCGGAGCGATTGGCGTAATCGTTACGTTGATCTACTTGTCGCGGCAAATTAGTCATAACAGCAAACAACTAGAAGGCTCATCAACGATAGCCGTGCATAATTATCTAAGGACACTTTGTGAAGAGCTGTGCGCAAACCCAAGCCTGTGGGCGACAGTCAGGAAGGCAAATTTGGATTGGCTCTCACTATCAGAGGATGAAAGATCAGTAGCTTCACTTTTTTTCCTTAAAGAGGCTGGCTTTTGGGAGATGTCATATAGACTTCACAAGCAAGGTGCTCTAGACCCATTGGTCTATGAATCAAAGGAGCAATACTACCTTGTTATTTTCCAATCTCCCGGAAGAAGAAAATGGTGGGATGACGAATCAATCGTACTAGCTGATGACTTCTATCAAGAAATGACAAAGAAGTTGGACGCAAGAACTACTTCTTCGGAAGATTTTGCGAGGAATCATTCATATTGGGTTAAAGGTGAGTAACTTATTCATATACTTAAAAGACGATGTCAAAAAAATTGGAGCTAGAAAAATGAAAGATAAAAACTTGTCTAGAAATCAAAGGAGTATTGCATGCCCTTTGAAAGGTTAAACCAATGGTTAACATTAATCGCTAACCTAGGTGTTCTATTGGGTATTATATTCTTGGTAATAGAGATCAACCAAAATACAGAGGCAATTAGAATAGAGTCGGCAATCGCAGAATTCAGTGCTACCGATGCAGCTTTTGGTCCGGCAGCTTACCAGTCAGACGTTACTGATATTTTAGTTAGAGTCGGTCAGTTTATTGACGAAAATGGAATAGAGAACTTTGATAGGTTTTACAACACTGATCACCGTCAATTCCAAAACATTGTACAGAGAAGAATTGAGTATCTCGAATTTCGTTATATTGCTTACCCGCAGGAAAGGGAGCAGTTAATGGCCCTCACTAATGAACTTCTGCGGCAACCCGGGTTTCTTGAGATATTCAATTATTTTCCTTTTGACGTTACCACTCCCGGCTTTGGTCAGTTCATCAAATCGATTATTCAAGAGTTTGGGGAAGTGTAAACATCATCCCCGCTTCCTTGTTAGCCGATATCTATAGTATCTTCTGGGTATGAATATGGGAAAAATAACCTCATTTATCCTCAGAGATCTACACATGAAACGAGATTTGAATGTCACTACACTAATTTGGTGCGTACTGTTTTCTAACCTATGGGTAAATACCTCAGCACAAAACGCTGATCGATCTACAAGGTTCCTGAGCGAGATGGCCCCTCCGCTTCGTATGGTTCATGATGAAGACCCACCAAATATTTTATTTATTATTGTAGATGACCTGAGTACCGCTCTGGGAGCCTACTCTGACTCCAACAATCGACCTCACTACGCCACCGTAAGCACACCAAATTTAGATAAGCTTGCCTCAGAGGGTATTCTGTTCACTAACGCTTTTGCCCAAAACCCCTTATGTAACCCCTCCCGTGCATCTATATTAAGTGGACTTAGGCCTGATACTGTTGATGTGCATGACACCTCAACCTGGCCGCGTCACAAAATAGGTGATGCGTTGCGCATGTTACCTGAACACTTCGATGACCATGGTTATTTTACTGCTAGAGTGGGCAAAGTTGGTCACAGCCAATTTGAGCATGCGATTAGCTGGGATGAATCGAAGTATGCTTTGTCCAGAGACCCGTCCCAACTTTATCATCCCTCAAGTTACCTACCTGGAATAGACCTTTCAGAGGTGAGAGACAATACGTGGGCTGAAGGTTCAGAAAATGGAATGTCGCGCCAGGAAATTTTTGCTGCTGTTGGAGGCGGCCGCGGGCTGAGCCTACCTCTGACCTGGCGCGCTACCAACGAATCGCCACCAATGACGCCTGACGGCACAACCGCCACGAGAGTTATCGAGTTAATGGCAGAAAACCGCGATAAACCTTTCTTCATTGCTGCTGGTCTGCATAAGCCTCATCAACCGTGGGTTGGCCCCGTCGAGTTTTTTAACCAACACCCTTTAGCCGAAATTGTCCTTCCCCCGATTCCAGTGAGTGACGATGGAAATACTCCCCCTCCCGCAACGCTAGTTTTAGATGATGATGCTGCACTTTCGCAACAGCAGAAGAAACAGGCAATAGCGGCTTATCACGCCATGGTTTCAATGGTTGACCATCATGTTGGCCGACTTCTCAAGGGGCTAGAAGATTTTGGTCTTGCCGAGTCCACAATAGTTGTATTCACCAGCGACCACGGATTTCATTTGAATGAGCATGGTGGCCTTTGGCGCAAGCAGTTTCAGTATGATGAGTCCATTCGCGTACCCTTAATCGTGCGAATGCCTGATGGAAGGAATGCGGGTACTGTCTCAGACGGAATTGTGGAGTTAGTTGATCTATATCCGACATTAATGGACCTAGCTTCGTTGCCAGATCCAACGCATGATTTGGAAGGGATGAGCTTTAAGCCACTTATTAATAGGCCCCATAGTCCATGGAAGACTGCAGCATTTTCCGCATCTAGGCGCATGACCGACTCCAGCTCAAGCAACAATCCTTTGATGACCACAGAAGGTCATGACGGTCAAACCATTAGAACGGCCAGGTATCGCTATACCGAGTGGACACCTTTAGGGCGCGAGGGTGAAGTGCTTGTTGAGCTGTACGATCTCCAACGAGATCCAATAGAATACTTCAATATCAAGGACGATCCCGCGAACGCTGACTTAATGGCTGAACTTTCTGACAGACTTGCAACAGGCTGGCAGGGAGAACTTCCGCCAAGCGCAGGCACATTGCAATGAACAAACTACTAACAACAATAACCCTACTCTGCTTTTCTGTTGCTTCCTAGAAGATAGCCAGCACATTTACCGGTGAGCCAGTTCCACCTTCGACCGCCAGCGGTGCTGCAATCACCATGAATTCCCAGCGATTAAGTCGGGCAGCAGTCTCGGCGACGGCTTCTAGGTCTTGATTGTCGAACAGGTCAACGCCCATGGCTACGATGGTCAGCAAGTGGATCGGTAGCCCCACGCCTTCAATCTGTGATGGCACTAAATCGCTGGCTGCGTCACCACCAAGGAAAGAGACATCGCGAGCCTTGATCCAAGGCATGGTGGAAGCATGCAGTCCAGCTGCCGATTGTGCCACGTCCCACGCACCCAGCTCGGCGCGGCGCGCCCAACGACCCGTGCGCACGAACACGGCGTCCCCCGGACGGACAACGACTCCTGCCATTTGCTCGAATGCCTCGATATCTTCCTGGTAAATCGGTGTGCCCGGCTCCAGATAATCCACACCCTTGAGGCGCGGGATGTCGATGAGGACCCCACGGGTAACAATACCACCCTGGAGGTTTGCAATGGAATTCGTCGTGCAGCCGGCTTCGGTAATAGTGTCTTGGTCCTTGCCGTTATACATCTTTCCTTTATAGAGAATATGGCACAGTGAATCGACGTGACTGTGGGAATAGCCGTGATAGCTGATGTTGTAATTGTCGCTCACACCACCACGGAATGCAGGCTCAGTGGTCGGATCGGGCACAGCCAGGACGCGGCGCTGAAATGGCGAGGGAACATCCGAAGCAGTCTCGGTCAGCAACTGATGCTCCAGCGACACGGTGATGCCTTCGGTTACCGTAGCTATCGCCTCGAACCGTTTGGCAGGAGTGATAAGATTTGCAGCACCGAGTTGGTCATCGGCTCCCCAGCGACCCCAGTTGGAGAGTTCTTCCATCATCCGCTCGATGTCAGATTGATCGAGATTGCGTGATTCCGGAGTTACAGGCGGTGGGGTGTAGGCCGCGCCCGCCGATTGCACTGCTTCATCGGTAGCTGGGGTACAGGCTATGCCCGCGACAGCAAAGATGGTCAAGCAGGTATACTTCAGGAGCCTTGAGCTCATGGAACACCTCCGAAATATTTTTAAAATGCAAGGAGACAGAATAGGAAGAATAATTGCTACGCCGGTTGAAGTCCAACGGCTTTCTTAGAGCATCTCTTTTGACAGCAGTCGTATCTAATTGATATCAACCTTCCTCATTAGCCGATATCTATAGTATGCTCTCACGATGAGTTTCATAAAATACGTAATCCTGTCTGTATTTGTGCTGTTATTTTCTTGTACATCGAATGAGATGGTTAATGAAAAAGCGCTTTTTACTATACCTAGCAGCAACCACGGGGATGGGTTCAACGAATCAATGACTGAAGAGGAAATCCTTGCCTACAACAACGATCAACCTATCCTTAATCAAATAGAATGCCGACTGGAAGCTAAATCTTCAAAGATAATAAGGAAGCGAGTTTGCAAGACCATTCGAGAGTGGTCGGAAGTAGACACAGAAGGGTCATCGAGAGTTCACATTCGGACAATATTCAACAACCGCGGACGAATTTCAGATAGCACTGTTATAGGTAATTAGAAACCACATAGAGTGTGGATGCTGTGCTTCAAAAAAATGAGGTGTAAAAAGAGGAACATATGAGACTTAGAAAACTAACCGTCGAAATGGCTTTTGTTCATAGAAGCGACGACTACACCGGATAGTATCTTCTGGGTATGAATATGAAGAAAGTTAACCGAGACACGTGGATTCAATTGCTAGCAACGTAATCGCAAACATCTTGCACGAGTTTTCCCTGTAAGTGTCCTGCTGGATAAATCCACTTTGGATTTTCGTAATCATACTCACGTTCTGCAGTTCCCTCTGCCATATTGGCTTCATACCTCTTTCCAAATAAATATTTGGTCCGGAACCATCGGCAGTCAGTTTCGTGGTATGTGGTAGCGGAAAGAGTCCCCTTATTTGGTTCTATTAAGTCATTCAGTTGCCACCAATAAACATATCCATCGGCTTCTCTGATATCACTGAAATTGATGTAAAACGATCCATCTTCAGATTCTGCAGATTTAATCCATTCCCCAAAAGACAGTGACGAAAACGTTGTCGTGGAGAGCAGCACAGAAAATATTAGGAGTTGTTTTTTCATTCACTGACCTTATCGCAAAATCCCCAAAAATTCGAGTATTTCGCTTCAAGCCCTGATTCTAACCAATTTCACCCCCCGAAACATTAGGGGTGGGCATAAATATAGGGGCGGGGGCATCCCTTTGCCTATCTTAATAATGATAGTTACCTAGCCGATATTTATTAGTGATTTTTAAAAAAATTGGATTTAAAAAATGAAAATAATATTCAGTATTTTTTTAACACTTGCTCTTGTTAGTTGTGGTGAGATTCGACTTGAGCTTGGCTCTGATGACGTTGGTGAAGTTGGTGAGTGGGTTTGGACGCCAACAACAGTGGATAATTCCTTGGTAGGCGGCGCAGGGTATTTAACCAACACGCGCACTGGCACTGTTAAACTCTGCACTAGTCGCGTACCGGCCTCAGCATTCGGACCGAGCGACCTTTTGCTTGACCCTTACATTTGCCGAATCGTAACCTCAGAGACTCTGGAGGTCGCTGAAGTGAGGAGGCGTAACGAGAACCCCTTTCAGTTGGACTTCAGTGATGTTGAGCTTTAACTGATAGCAGTCGTATCTAACTAATACTTTGAGTGTCTATAGGGAAAGATAAATGTTTGAGATTATTTTTTTTGTGGCTGCCTTGTTGTTTCTTATTAAGATTATGTTCGCAACACCTAACAATCCCCAAGAACGCACATATGCAGAATACTGGGTCATATTTATAATAGCGGTTATAGTTTTATTTGTTTTTCTTGCTTAATTAGATTGAACACTACCTACCCTTATCGTATTCAGAAAAAAGAAAAGCGGTAACAGACTTCCGCACATGACTAGCTAGGGGTATATCGTCTGGTTTGTTAGGTAAGATATTTCTATAGAAGAAATCACGCCAGTTATGCCAACCATCTTCATAGGCTAGCGTTTCTAATGCTTTCCAATACTCACGCTCAAGTGCAATAGAACTTCTGCCTGAAGCTAAAGTGATATGACGTTGTTCAAGATAGTCTTTAAGCATTATTTACATGGGTCATCTAAAGAAAGTAAATATTCTCTGAAGGGTGCTTCCAAAGCTTCCATTTGGTATGTATGTCTAGTGCTGCAATCTCGCCATTGACCTTCTATACGAAAAGCCACAACCTCCCATTGTTCCTCTGTTAATAAACCCATTCTGTATTGAAAATAATTATTTGTCTGAATATCCCTTTGCCATTGAAGCATTTGGTTTCTTGCAAATTTTTCAGCTTCACTGAGCTGCTCATATGGAGTTGTCGTGATTTTATGTCCTAACTCCCACTGCCCCTCAAGCCAAATATTTCTTCTAGCAAGTTGGCTTTGATTCCTCGCATCAACTTGTGAAGCGATAGCGATTTGTTGTGTTTGTCTCATCTCTAAGCCAACAAACACTAATCCACCCAATACTCCCAGCATGCCTAGCAACTGTATCCACGCATCAAAACTAACCTTAATTTTTTTCATTATTTATTCACAAGTGCTTGATGAATTTGACCTTACGTACTCTAAAAATTCAGGCTGAGACGTACGCTCGAAAACATCTCGGAACTGACAGCTATCATAGATTATAAATATTCGTCTTTCGGCGAGCCGCCACGCGTCTTCAGGCAATAACCCTAGGTTGAATTGCTGCCAAGAGGCTTGCAGGCTAGCCATTCGTATACGAGTTAGCTGCTCGAACAGCAATCTATCTTCCTCTGATAAATCCGATTCATTTGGTATCGAACCAAAACTAAAGAATGACAGAAGTCTTTGGTCACCCTCTAAAGGCGTTGTTAGTATTGCTAGTTGCGTATCCGCACGAGCTTGAACTTGATTGCCTATTGCGATAATTTGAGATTGTCTCATCTCTAAACCAACGAATATTAATCCGCCTAGCACGCCTAACATGCCCAGCAGTTGCACCCAAGTATCAAAACTAACCTTAATATTTTTCATTATTCAATCTGCACAAATATCTGGAAAAGAATTTACATAGTCTTGGAAAGCTGGATTACTTAAGGATAAATTCATGGCTTCCCTTAGTTCACACCTGCCGTACCATCGCTTTATATTTCC
Source organism: uncultured Pseudohongiella sp. (assembly GCA_902591495.1). Taxonomy (GTDB): domain Bacteria; phylum Pseudomonadota; class Gammaproteobacteria; order Pseudomonadales; family Pseudohongiellaceae; genus UBA9145. Next base: position 19,405 of record CACJAW010000001.1, on the reverse strand, counting down.
TTCAGTTTGCCGCCATACATCTTCAGAAATTAGCCCCAGATTATATTGAAAGAATAAATTCTCTAATAACGCCCACCTGAATCTTTGAATTTGTACGCTAATCTGTCTTTGCTCTTCAGTTTGCTGCTCCCATTCTAAGAATTCCACCTTAACGGCATCTATATTTCCTTCGAGAGGCGACATTAGTAATGCAGCTCTTAATTCTGTTCTTCCTTGATGCTGATTACCCAAGGCAATCTCGTAGTTTTGCCTCATTTCCAAACCAACAAATATTAATCCGCCTAGTACACCCAACATACCCAACAGTTGCACCCAAGTATCAAAACTAACCTTAATTCTTTTCATTTTTTATTCCGCACAGTTATCAGGCAAAGAGTTTAGGTATTCCGAAAAACCTGTAACACCTTGTCCTCCTCCTGCTGGGCGTAAGACACAGTTATCCCACCACCCTTGAATTCTCAGCTGAGTCTGTTGCCAATAGTCTTCAGCGAATAATCCTGACTGATACTGGAAAAAATTATTCTCTAACATGATTCTTCTCCACTGATGAAGCTCCCTTGCTATAAATTTTTCTTCATCACTTAATAATTCATAATCAAAAGTTCCAATGGAAAAAAGCCTGTTGGCATCTAAATTGCCCTCAAGACCAGTGAGAAGTCGATTTACCTGCATTTCTGCTCGTGCTTGCACTTGCCCAGCTATCGCGATTCGCTGAGTCTGTTGCATTTCTAAGCCAACAAATACTAACCCACCTAATACTCCAATCATTCCCAATAATTGTATCCAAGTATCAAAACTAACCTTAATTTTTTTCACGGTTTACTCCGAGCAATTATCCGTAAGAGAGTCCAAATAATTTGCGAAAGCTGTATCTGGATTTTGCGTATATAGTGGCCGTATCTCACATCTATCCCAATTTATTTGGATTCGTCGCTCAATCACTTTCCATTGCTCGTCATCAAGCAATCCTAGTTGGTATTGAAAATAGTTATTGGCCTGTAAAGCATAAGTCCAGTTATAGAGTCTTCTTTGCGCCCACTGCTCGAACTCATCTAAGTCTTTTTCCTGAGAAGTTGTTACTTTATGCATTAACTCAGCTCTTCCCTCAAAGCTGACCAACTGCCTCGATAGCAGCATCTCTGTTCTAGCGTTAGCCTGAGCCGCAAGTGCTATCGTTTGAGTCTGCTGCATCTCTAACCCGACAAAAATAAGACCTCCCAACACTCCAAGCATACCCAACAGCTGTATGAAGGCATCAAAACTAACTTTTTCTTTTTTCATTAGTTAACCACCTTTTCTTCGCGGTCAGGTATTTCAACCGAACAAATATTAATTGTTATCTTCTCTCTAATATCGGCATTTTTATCGCACACACTAATCGGCAACATCCTATCCATCAGCAATTTTTGTGCAGCAGCTTGGTTCTTATGGTTATCATCAAGGGCAGCACGATAGATAGTTTCAATGACTTTGTGGTTGTCGGGGTGATTGTAAAGCTGTTCTTGCAAATCTAACTGTATAGCCCGCATACCTTGTGGTCTTCCGCGTTTCTTAGTTAAAGCACCCATAATGTGTAATGTCCGTTAATTGCATTAATTAGGATTTAAAATAGCCTCAGAAGCACCTATTGCGACATATTTTTATTCATCACATGGATCATTCAATGTTTGTAAAAACTCCCGATAATCAGGCGTTGCATAAATATTAAATAATGATCTCAATGAGCAGTTCTCATACATACTCGTAATAGCTGGAAAGACTTGTTCAAAAGTACCTTCTGGCAACATGCCCATTTGGTATTGAGTAAATATATTTACAGTTGATGCTATGCGCCATCTATTAAGTTGCATATAGGCTAATCGCTCATCTTCAGTCATTGAATACTCAATATCACCAAGTCTAACGGTCATAATCCTGAGCATATCCCGATTGTCTTGCAGAGGAGATAAAAGCATCTGAGCCTGTGTATTGAAACGTTCCTGAATCTGACCCGCAATTGCGATTTGTTGATTTTGCCGAAGTTCTAATCCCACAAAAATAAGCGAAGCTATCACACCCAAAGTACCTAAGAACTGAGTGTATTGATTCATTAGCGCAATATTCATTTTCATTAATTTAATCCTTTATTCTTATTCAATTATAAGATGACATGCCAGAGGGCTGGGCTAACCATACCCTCCGGAGTAGATAGTTTCTAGACCACTCCTTTACTAAGTGATGTATCAAGTGTGTAAGTGTCATAGTGTTAACGTGTTTTAGTGTAGTTAAAATCATGTGTACTTTAAAACCTCGGAAAGCTAATTCCTGTAGGTGTTTCGCCTAATTCGTTGTTCAAGAGGAATGTCCCTTAATTGTTCCTCATATGTATCAAAATTGTTGCTTTTTTGTCGCTCAAAAATTGTTACATTTTTTATTCGATTAAATGGTGTGCCATCTGCTTTAACGCTCTTATCAACGTCACCAGTGAAAGTGAAATCTTTAAGCCGCGCATTGATGTTTTTATGCACGGTCGACCATCTCTTTGGTTCTGTTCCAACTATACTCATCCAGAACTTCCTGAATTTTCCTCTCTTAGGTGGAAGGAATTGCCCGCCTTGGCCAATCTTTCTCTGTTGTCCTTTATTACTCCCGCGTTGCTGATTCAAATCGGCGTTAAAAAAAGCCAGATACTCTTCTCCCGTCGCTACCTCCACAAAGCACGGAATGACGCTGCCCGACTTCGTTCTAGCAGTTCTGTGATGATCGAACACCAACTCTGGAACATTGACTGGCCTTTCAATTACAGCTCTTACTCTATGAGTTGCGTACTCACTAAATTTGTCGTACTCATCAAGCCACTCGTCAATGGGCTGTTTACAAACGCGATTAGGAATCATCCTTTTGCCGTTCAAACGAGAATGATTTGATGCCGTAATAATTTAAAACAGATTCGGGAATGGGATAGTTCGTCTTTGGTCTGACATCATGAAATTGGCACGAATTGACAGGGCACAAGGTTACCTGCTGTCGCCAACTTCCAGCGGCCGATGAATCGTATGAGCAGCGTTTGCAATTTTGATCGATACGTTTTCGTAGACTGGCCATCACTCGTCTCCTTTGCGAGATAAAGCGATCCTTTCTTGAATCCAATTATCGACTTCGGATTCGAGCCAACCGACAGCTCTGCCGCCAAGTTTAACGGACTTAGGAAACTCGCCCATCTCAGTAAGGTAGTAAATATTGCTGCGACTATAGCCAACCTTCTGTCGAAGTTCTGGCCAACGCAAAATACGATCACTCCTAGGAATGTCAGATAAGTAAGCCTGGGTCAAATGTCGATTAAATTACTGTATTTATTGTATTTTTACCGATAACTTGGCTTTATTGAATTGTACTGAAAGGGAGTTTGGCGGAAGAGGCAGGAGTCGAACCCACCAAGCCTGTCTTAAACAGACTTCACCGAGTTTGAAGTCCGGGCACCCCACCGGGGATGATACTCTTCCGCCAGCGAGTTTAGCATAATGGCGATTTCATAGAACAGTCTTAGTTTAAAACTAGAATCCCGTGTCTTTTTCGCGTACTGACTGCTAGCAAGGATTACATTAATCAAGAGTTACACGATTCAGAGACCAGTCATAGTCGAGGTAATTCAGTCTAATATCGTCTGTCTGCAGACAGAAGTTTGAATCTAAATTAATACCCAATTGCTCTCTATAAGCATTAAAAAATTGGCAAACAGAGTCAACACCAAACCACCCCTTCTCGAAGTCTTCCCGGTACCAGTCAAATATACTTGAGACATATAATGTTTCGTCTTTGAAGTAGTTTCTAGACTTATCAGATAAAAAAAGTTTAGTGTTATCCTCCAATTGCTCGTATAAGCGCGATCCAACGTAGGCCTCTGGCCTTAACGCAGGACACCCAACCGCAGCGCAGTTAAGGGCAAAATGAATTCGTGGCTCCTCAAAAAGGCCTGAGCCTCTGATCATTTCATGCTCCACCTCATCTAGGGAGTAACTATCACCGAAAAGTTCTACTACCCTCCTCCTCCAAACAGAGAACGGAAATAATCCAATCTCTCTGATCGATTCAAGGTCTGGATATCGCTCTAATACAACTTGGATGGTCCATGCATTATAAGCATTGATTAGAAAAGCCAGCTGTTCTGACTTTTCCCATGAATCGAAGTCCGCGCGCCCCACTGCAGACAAATCTGCGAGGTAGTTATCCAATATTCTCTTGTTCTTTAAAAAACCATCATAGTCAACTTGCGCTACCTGCCCGTTTCTAATCGAGATCACATGATCCTTAAGAAGTCTATCCCACTTTTCGTGATTAAAATGCGCCAAGCAAGTTAAAGGAAAGATCAGTAAAACCGCAGCCCAGAATGATGAATGTATATTTTTGAAACTTCCCATAAGGTCAATAACGCGGTTCTCTTGTTTTTCGATGTTTTAAAGCCAAAAACTACACTACAATACGAAAATAAAGTATTCTTTTCATTGCGCTTTGCAGAACGAATTCAGTTCGGAGATATTCCATGCCGTATGCGGAAATTACAGGTTGGGGGAAATGCGTACCGCCTGCAGTTCTAAGAAATGAAGACCTCGCAACATTCATTGATACTAGTGACGAATGGATAACCACACGAACTGGCATCAAAGAGCGCCGGGTCTTACATTGCAACCTTTCCGACATGGCAAGAGTAGCATCTTTACATGCGTTGGCAGCAGCGGATTTGGATCCGATGGAGATCGACCTAATCCTATTAGGCAGTCTTACTAGTGATAGCCAATGCCCGAATACAGCTTCCATAGTTGCCGACCAGCTGGGAGCACGAAACGCTGCCGCGATCGATATCAATTCTGCCTGCACTGGCTTTCTTTATGGTCTTCATCTTGGAACAAACTTAATCAAAACGGGAGCGCATCAAAAAATTCTCGTCATTGGTGGTGAGTTCATAACCCACTACATGAACTGGAGTCAAAGGGAAGTAGCAGTTTTATTTGGGGATGCCTGTGGTGCGGTAGTTATAGAGGCATCTGAATCAGAAACAGGGATGATAGCTTCGAGAATTGGTTGTGAATCTGATGCAAAATACGCCATTCAGATTACCAACGTTGGTTCGGGGTATTCCCGCCTAACCGACGACTTCCTTTATAACGCTTGGAATTTTGAAGGTCAGGAAGTTTTCAAACGTGCTGTTAAGGCTATGGCGCAGGCAAGTGCAGACGTACTTGACCAGGCTGGCATGTCACTTGAGGATGTCAAGTTGGTAGTACCTCACCAGGCAAATAAGAGAATACTCGACGCACTAGCAAAGCGAATTGGAATTAGCGAGGATAAGGTATTCGTCAACGTACATAAATATGGCAATACGTCTGCGGGGACTATTCCAGTTGCTTTAGCCGAGGCCTTAGAAGAAGATAGAATAAAACCCGGCGATCATATTTTAATGGCTTCCTTTGGCGCAGGATTAACTTATGGTGCCGGCCTAATTAAATGGAGCAATCGCGTTAGTCCTCTAATAACCTGCGATGCAGAATTACCTCCTTGCGAGAAAACCGGCCTAGAAATTATAGCTTCGCATGTGGATCGTTATAAAAAACACAGCCTAGAGTCCGTTTCCTAATATTGATAACAAAGAAGATAATCACAATTAACCCTAGAAATCTATATTGATGATTTCGCTTTCACTTCTTTTCTGGCTAACACTTATAACTGCTCTAGTTTCTTTTTGGTGGCGCAGTGATAGCGTAAAGTCGTATGCAATATCCCATACTCTTAAATATTGTCGCGAGCGAAATCTACAACTATTAGATCAAACAATGGTTTTAAGGGGGTTGTGGCCTATCCGAACTGCTGATGGTCAACTCCAGTTTCGGAGACGCTATCATTTTGAATTCACATCTACTGGAATGATCCGTAATAAAGGTCAAGTCGAGCTGATAGGCATAAAAGTCAAAGGCATTGAACTAGAGGCTCACATTCTTCCTCAAAATGAAGAGGGAATGTGACAAAATGCTCTCTCCTCTCAACTTATCCCTCTTTTAGGTATTTTGGGCGCGGACCCGTCGGATTTATCTCGAAATGAGCTAATCGTCGAGCTAGAATCGAATAATGAGCCTCAGAAATATATTAGCGCTTCTTGTCATGACCGCAGTTGCCGCATCAGCCTATCTTGTGCCTGACTATTTCGGACCAAGAGGAAAGATGGTTGACATTGCTACTGTATCGAGACAAATCATTAGCCCGTCAATTTTAGCATCCGGATTCTTAGCACATGAGGAGGAAGTCATGCTGAGCTCGGAAGTCATCGGAAAAGTTGATGAGCTAATGGTCGAGGAAGGTGACTCAGTTAGCACTGGCGACATGGTGTTGCGGGTTGACGATAAGAATTTTTTGGCCGGCCTTGAGCAGTCCGAAGCTTCTGTGCGCATCAATACTATTGATATAGAGCGACAAGAAATAAGAATCAAAAATCTGGAGCGTCAGTTCTCCCGAAGTAGCCGCCTATATGAACAAGGTCTAATTGGTGAAGAAGAATACGAAACGCTTAGAAACCAGCTCGACCTCGCAAGGGTAGATTTTTCGTCTTCTCTTGAGAGACTAGCACAAGCAGAAGCTCAACTTGATCAAGTGCTGGATAACCTTTCAAAAACAAAGATCATCTCACCTATCGACGGCGTAGTTACGAGTCTTGATATAAAAGTTGGTGAAACGGCAATCGCGAGTTCAACTAATATACCTGGCTCGTCACTTATGACAATTGCAAATCCTGCTAGCATATACACAGAGGTATTAGTTGATGAAGCAGATATAGCGAATATAGAGCTAGGGCAGCGAGCTGAGATAGTAGCAATCGCTTATCCTGACCAACCAATGACAGGGATAGTCAGGTTCATTGCGAATACCGCAAAAATTGCTCAAGGTCGGACCGGCCTGAGTTTCGTTGTCAAAATAGACATCACAGATCCAGGCCCTGTTGTTCTCAGGCCAGGTATGTCCTGTAGAGCGGAGATATTTACCCAACAGGAGCAACGAGTGGCGGCAGTTCCAATCGAAGCAATAATTTTTGAAGAGGATAGAGCCGAACTTCGCAGCGAGCATTTTATTTTTATAAATGACAATGGTATCGCTAGAAAGACTAAGATCGAAGTGGGACTTTCAGACGATGAGTACCAAGAGCTAGTTAGTCAGATAGATTCAGATGTTGAATTTGTTGTTGGACCAAACCGCGAACTCAGGAACTTAAACGATGGAGACAGGCTTGACACCCAATCAACACCATTCGATGGATCAACGTTTCGAAGCAATCGAGGTAACGGCGGCGCTAAACTCGGAAGAATCTTTGATTAAGGTAATACCTTAAGCTATGGAGAATAATACCGCAGTCATAAATCTCAAGAATATTACCAAGCACTATGAGATGGGCTCCCAACTTGTGAGAGCTCTTGACGGAATTAACATTGAAGTTAAACGAAATGAATATCTTGCCTTCGTCGGTTCTTCTGGATCTGGAAAGTCTACCATGCTCAATATTCTTGGCTGTCTCGATAGGCCGACGTCTGGCCAATACCATCTCAATGGAAAGAATGTGGCAGAACTCTATCAAAATGATCTCTCGGAAATTAGAAATTTAGAAATCGGTTTTATTTTTCAGAGTTTCAATTTGCTGCCTAGAGCTGATGCGCTTAATAATGTGATGCAACCATTAGTCTATCGCAACATTGGGTTTCATAATCGCAGGAAGATGGCAATGGAGGCTCTGACTAGAGTGGGACTTAAAGAACGAGTTGACCATCTTCCTAACCAGCTTTCAGGTGGTCAACGTCAACGCGTAGCCATCGCCCGTGCGCTAGTTACTCAACCTTCTATTCTTCTAGCAGATGAACCAACTGGAAATTTAGATTCAAAGACAACACTAGAAATTATGGAGTTGTTTGATGAGTTACATAAAGAAGGTCATACCGTAATTGTGGTAACCCATGAAGAAGAAATTGCCCAGCACTGTCGTAGAGTTGTTGAAATGAGAGACGGTAAAATATTTTCTGACAACGATTCAGAAGAAAAAGCTAATCTGGCGGGTGTTTGATGTTTTTCTCTCTGATAGAAAGTTTGCGTTCAGCGTTGGCAGCCATATTCGCTAATCGATTACGCAGTTTCCTAACTACGTTAGGCATCATAATCGGTGTGGCCAGCGTCATAGCCGTAGTATCTGTAACCGGGGGGATGAGTGCATTTATTGGGGACTCTTTCGCATCTCTTGGCGCCGACAGTTTGACGATTAGGTCTTACACCCCGTTTGAAGACTTAATGAAAGGGATTCGTTCTAGATTGACACCTAACGACTTAGAGTTGATTGAGAAAAGAGGAGAAGGGATTGCATCGGTTACACCCGTGTTAGAGGCCAATAGATCAAGCCAGATCAAATACGGTCCACAGACTGCCTACAGCCTCATCATGGGTACTACTTACGCTTATCAAGATGTCGCTCAATCATACACACAGATTGGACGCTTTTTAGCTCAATCAGATAATTTAACGAGGCGTCGGGTTGTTGTAATCGGAGAAGATGTTAGAGAAAACCTAAACCTTCCTGACAATCCAATTAATGAGTATGTCGAACTTAGCGGGGAATGGTTTAAGATTGTCGGGTTGCTGGAACCTATGGGGGACATTATGGGGCAGAGTCGAGATAACATTGTACTCATCCCTTATTCAACTATGGTCAGTATCTTAGGCAATCAATCTCGTATAGACATTGGTATTCAACTCAGTCTAACCCCAACAGCTAGTTTAGAGAATGTCGTTTCTCAGTTAACAACAATCTTACGTAGCGCTCACGACCTTGGAAGTAACGAGGATGATGACTTTAGAATTCAAACAGCTGAGCAACTTATGGAACAATTTGACCAAATTCTCGGCACTCTGACGATGGTAATTGGGGGCATCGTGAGTATCTCACTGCTAGTGGGCGGAATCGGGATTATGAACATCATGCTTGTTTCCGTAACTGAGCGGACTCGAGAGATTGGTATCTGCAAAGCGATTGGCGCCAAAAGTAACCATATTTTGATGCAATTTTTGATCGAAGCGACACTGCTCTCACTACTTGGAGGGCTAATCGGACTGCTTTCAGGTTATGGGCTTGGTATGCTCATTGCCAATAGTATTCCTGATTTTCCGCCAGCAAGCGTTCCTCTGTGGGCTGCATTACTCGCCCTGGGGTTTTCAGGTTTTGTAGGCATATTGTTTGGCATTTTACCTGCAGCAAAAGCTGCCAGACTCGATCCCATCGACGCATTGCGATACGAATAGCGCTCAAAAAAGTTACATAACATGCCTATGCTGAACAGCTTGGAGTTCAACAAAAACTGATAAGTTTGATTTTTTGAGCTCGCAGCGATAGTGTGTCTTGAATAAACGTCATGTCACCTCTAGCCCGAAGCTGAATGGAACTCAGCCGAGAGGTAACAACTGTTAATTGTTTTCTACGCAGTATAACGGAGAGTTAAATGGAGTTCGCCATTGAATATTGGCACTGGATTATTTTTGGCATTGCCTTAATGCTATCTGAAATATTTATAGGATCCTTTTTTATTTTTTGGTTTGGGGCAGCGGCCGTTGTCGTTGGGTTACTCATTTTGCCACTCCCGGACATGTCCCCCACTGCTCAATTAATTATCTGGGTAGTATCTTCTGCAGCATTTGTTCTAGCCTGGTTTAAACTAATCAAACCCTTGAACATTGATAAAACCAAAGCAGGTCTATCAAAAGAGGCTCTGATTGGAGAAATAGGCCAAGTGCTTCAGGTTCCAAGTGGGGACAAAAGAGGAAAAGTAAGATTCCCTGCGCCCGTTCTAGGGTCCGATGAATGGCTTATTATTTCGCATGAAACTGTAAGTATTGGCGATAGAGTCAGCGTGGTCGATCTTTCGGGTAATGCCCTGATTGTCAAAAAAGCATGAAACTCAAAATTTACTGAGGAAAACTTAAAATGGAACCTAGCATGATCTTAGCAATTGCTGTCTTTGTTTTTTTACTGGTAACAGTGGCTCAGGGAGTGCGTCAAGTTCCTCAGGGTTTTAAGTGGGTTGTCCAACGGCTCGGTAAATATAGCTCAACCCTAAACCCAGGCCTGAATTTTATCATACCCTACATTGATACGGTTGCCTTCAAAGTCACAACTAAGGATATCGTCCTCGATATCCCGTCTCAAGAGGTAATCACAAAGGATAATGCCGTAATAATTACCAACGCAGTCGCATACATAAACATAGTATCCCCCGAAAAAGCCGTTTACGGGGTGGAAAATTACGTAATCGCCATACAAACATTAGTACAGACATCGCTCCGTTCAATAGTGGGTGAGATGAATTTAGACGATGCACTTTCATCGCGTGACCATATAAAAGCAAAGCTTAAAGCCGCCATATCGGATGACATAGCGGATTGGGGCATAACCCTAAAGACAGTGGAAATACAGGATATAAATCCGTCAAGCACCATGCAGCAGGCAATGGAAGAGCAGGCAGCCGCAGAGCGAGAAAGAAGAGCAACAGTAACGAGAGCAGATGGTGACAAACAAGCTACCATCCTAAAGGCCGAAGGGGAGTTAGAAGCGTCTAAAAGAGAAGCCGAAGCGCAAGTAATACTTGCTGATGCTAGTAAGCAAGCCATCACCAAAGTTACCGAGGCTATTGGTGAGAAAGAGCTCCCGGTAGTCTATTTACTCGGAGAAAAATACATTTCATCATTGCAACAGCTTTCTGAATCGGGAAATTCTAAATTCGTAGTCCTTCCGGCTGATATCCCTGCAGCCCTTCAAGGTTTGATGGGAAAAAAATAAATCCTGCTTCAAGTTAGAAGTAGTTATTTTCAGTTATATGCTTGTACGTTAAACTTAGGAAATGGAAAATCAGTCTGCAAACGTGGAACAACTTAACGACAAGGACTCCACTGACAATCGATCATTCGCGCAGCGTCTTCTATCAGGTGAATATGGTCTAGCCGTCACTTATTGGGCCCTTTTCTTTCTGGGATGTACTGTGTATTTTTTTTTGGGAAGTCGAGCGGTAGACCTCGAACGCTGGATATCCTATTTAATTATCACAAGCCTGCAGTTAGGCTATACTGCTCTGCTATTGATATTAATAAGAAACGCCTATCAGGGACCACAACTTTGGAAAGTAATGTCCAGAACTTCTTCTATTTTCATGATCATAAACATACTTGTCGGAATCTGTACCCTTGGTTTTATTTATTGAAAACCCAAGACGACGCTGACAGAGAAATTACAACTATCACAAACCCAGAGAGATTATAAAACTTGTCCCAATCATCAGAACAAAAATTTTCGGTAGTAATAAAAAAAGATTGTCCAACTTGCGAAATGATTGAACCAGTATTAACCGAGTTACTGGCTCATTACCCTGAAAATGTCTCTGTCTATGTCCAAGATGACCCTTCCTTTCCAAAAAGTGTAGAGAATAAGATTGACGATACATCGCTGGAATTCTCCTATAAAAACAATATAGAAATTGTCCCTACTCTTATCTGTTCAACTCAGTCAAAAGAGACTGATCGTACTTTTGGATGGGATAAAGCAGAGTGGCAGAAATTAACTAAACTATCATCCTTGGGAAAAGACCTAGACGACTTCAAACCTGGATGTGGATCTAAGACACAAGAACCGGGCATGGAAGAGCGATTAGCAGCTCGCTTCGACAAAGAATTACTTTTATCGCGAAGTATTCAGCTAGCAGATCTCGAAGACGAAATTGAAAGTTGCTACGAACGGGGCTGGAGCGATGGGCTGCCGGTGGTGCCACCGACAACCGTTCGGGTAATACGCATGTTAAGAGGAACTAATCGTTCACCTAGCGAGATAATTGGTAACATTCCACCAGACAATGTGCCCTGCTCAATTGAGAAAGTTGCTATTAATGCCGTGTTAGCAGGGTGTAAACCCGATTACTTCCCAGTGGTACTCGCCTCCGTTGAAGCCGCGCTAAAAGACAGATTCTGTATGCATGGCTTACTCTGTACAACCTATTTCTCTGGCCCCGTGATGATAGTTAATGGGCCTGTCATACAACAGATTGGTTTGAATAATGGTATTAATGCGCTGGGGCAAGGAACTCGAGCCAACGCAACAATAGGGCGGGCCCTTCAATTGCTAATTCGTAACGTAGGTGGCGGGAAGCCGGGTGGCATCGATAGAGCCGTGATGGGGAATCCAGGGAAGTACACATTCTGTTTTGCCGAGGATGAATCGGATGAAAACTGGAGCACGTTAGCTCAAGATCAAGGTTTTGAAAGAAGAGATTCAGTCATCAGTCTCTTTGCCGGCGAGGGGTTACAACCAATTGTAGATCAGAAATCCAGAGAACCAGGTTCGCTTGTAAGAAGCATGGCAGCAAGCTTGAAGTCTGTGGTAAACACAAAGCTATATGGCGGAGCAGACGCAATCTTGGTGGTATGTCCAGAGCACAGACGAGTGTTTAGAAATGCTGGCTGGAAGAAAGAAGATTTGAAAATTGCTCTTTATGATAATCTGATGGCCTCTGGTGCAGATCTAATCGTGGGAGCCAAAGGCATAGCAGAGGGGATGCCTAAAAAATTTGAGAACAAAATAATTAACAAATTTCGTGATGATGGACTACACATTACATCCACTGGAAGTAAAGCGGGAATGTTTTCAGCTATCATTAGCGGCTGGGTGGCTTCAGGGGAAAAGGGAAGCCAGCTCGTATCACAAAGAATTTAAAATAAGGAGACACTCATGAGTAACACAATCATGTTAGATCCAACTGCCGAGCTTGCTCCGGCGGAACGACAGACTCTGCCAAGGTTGGAAACACTAAAAGATGCAACGATCGGGTTGCTTGATATTTCCAAACCTCGCGGTAAAGAGTTTTTGGATGAGATTGAGAAGCATCTTCTAACGTTAGGTGCCAAGGTTAAGCGCTATAGAAAACCAACATTCGCTCGTGTAGCTCCTAAAGAGCTTAACCAACAGATCAGCGTTGAATGCGATGCGGTTATTGAAGGGTTAGCCGACTGAGGCTCATGTACCTCGTGCAGTTTGCATGACATCATGGACTTAGAAGGAAGAGGCTTACCATCAGGTTTTATAGCATCTTGCGAATTCGAGCAAGCAGCGAATGCTCAAGGAAAATCTCTTGGCATTAAACCCGCTCGTGTGTTTGTCCCCCACCCCATACAAGACCGAACCGACGAGGAAATGGTTAACCTTGCAAAATCAGCACTAGATGAGGTCATAGCACTAATTAGCAAGTAAAATTTGAAACTTGCTTTTACATAGATAAATATAGAGAACACTGATCCACATCAGTTTTACATGGCACAACTTTCTTGGAGTTAATTGGAGAATCGAATGACTAGACAAGCAGTAATCGTATCAACAGCAAGGACCCCAATAGGTAGAGCATACCGCGGAGCCTTCAATGACACTGACGCGCCGACATTGGGAGGGCATGCAATTGCCAATGCTGTGAAGCGAGCTGGAATAGACTCTGCTGAGGTGGATGATGTAATCATGGGCTGTGCGATGCAGCAAGGATCATCAGGCCAAAACATAGGACGGACATCGGCAATAGCTGCGGGACTTCCTAACTCCGTATCGGGAATGAGTATAGACCGCCAGTGTTCATCAGGGATGTTAGCGATTGCGACTGCTGCAAAGCAAATTGTCCATGACCATATGCCTATTACTGTTGGTGGTGGCCTGGAGTCTATTAGCTTAGTGCAAAATGAGCATAGGAACGCCTACCGGGCGCAAGATCCAAATGTGATTGCAAAGTCCCAGCACGCATACATGTCCATGTTAGAAACAGCCGAGACGGTTGCAAAGAGATATGACATTTCCCGAGAGCAGCAGGATGAATATGGCTTACAAAGCCAGCAGCGCACCGCTGCGGCCCAGGAAGCCGGCAAATTTAGTGATGAAATTGTGCCATTGCCTTCAAAAATGGTTTTTGTTGATAAAGAAACCAAAAAACAAAGCATCCATGATGTGACTCTTGACAAGGATGAAGGCAACCGTCCTACCACAACAGCCGAGGGCCTAGCAGGCTTGAAGACCGTCTTCGAAGGAGGAGTGATTACAGCCGGTAATGCAAGCCAGCTTTCAGACGGAGCGTCTGCCGCTGTTTTAATGGACAGTAAACTGGCAGAGCAGAAGAATCTTGAACCTCTTGGCGCATATAAGGGGGTTGCAGTAGCTGGTTTAGACCCAGACGAGATGGGGATCGGCCCGATATATGCGGTACCCAAACTTCTGGAAAGGTTTAATCTATCGATGGACGACATCGGCTTATGGGAGCTTAACGAAGCTTTCGCAGTCCAAGTCATTTACTGTCGAGATAAGCTCGGAATCCCGAATGAACTTCTCAACGTCAATGGTGGTGCTATTTCGATAGGTCACCCCTATGGGATGAGTGGCGCGCGAATGGTTGGCCATGCGCTTATTGAAGGCAAAAGACGCAACGCAAAATATGTCGTCTGCACTATGTGTGTTGGCGGAGGGATGGGTGCTGCGGGATTATTTGAGGTATTTTAAGAAGCGCACACGACGATCCCAAAGAAATACACATCGTGGCTCTGCTCTCTACTGACACGTCGAGTCAAGAAAGCTAATTACGGCTGCCTCATCTAGTGCGGATGATGGCAGCCATAAATGACTTACTGACTGCAGTTTTAACTCGTTTATATTATCTAGTAAGAAAGTCCCAAACTCTTCCGCCAATTCTTCTTGAAAGTACTCATTAACAGTAAGATAGTGCTCTACCCTTGTTTCTAGACTATTTAAAAAACTGAAACTTATCTGAGCTTTTTCTTCGATGGTCATCCGACTATTTTCTGGATTTAAATAATATCCGCACATTGCCGAATCTGAATTGAATTCCTTACTAAATTCTTCAGAGTAGTACTCTAACAGCTCAATGAATGATTCGAGATCTGAACCGTCAATGCCTGGATTATTTACCAGCCTGCCCGTCGTTTTAAAAGTATTTAATGTACTCGAGATATATACAAAGGTTTGCTCAGCGTCAGAGATCTCAGTCTGAGCAAGACCACTCTTAAAATAAAACAAGACCAAAGTAAGTGTTGCGAATTTAAGTTTATTTTTCATCGACAATTAAAGGTCCTACTTATAAATTATTTCCGATTATTCAAGACCAGGCTTTTTTCGAAGTTCTTTTGTTAGTGCAGTCCGCTTTTTACTTATCGCGCGTTTCTTTTTTGCGGTTCGACTCGGTTTTGTTGGTATTCTTTTTGCCTCGACTTTCGTCGCCTTAACAATCAAAGATACCAGACGCTCTCTAGCATCTTGTTTGTTTTTGTCTTGACTACGATAGCGCTGAGCTTTAATCAGTATAATACCATCTTGTGAAATTCGATGATCCCTATACTGTAATAACCTTTCTTTAGCCTTTGGTTGTAGACTTGAATTATGAATATCAAATCTTAGCTGAACAGCAGTTTCTACTTTATTTACCCGCTGCCCTCCCGGCCCGCTGGCCCGCAGCGTCAAAAAACTTAACTCCGACTCGATTAAACTTAAAATCTTCATTATTATTTTGTAAACAATTCGATAAGGATTAAGGATGACTCGTGCTTCCAGAAAACACAAATCAATTAAAATTACAGGATAGATAATTAGCCGATAAAAAAAAGGCGATGATTTCTCATCGCCTTTTTCTCACTCAAGCACTACTTAAAATTGCCAGAGAACCCTTGCGTACCAACGTCTTCCTCGTGGATCGTATACAGAAGAGTGATAGGCTTGTCTCCTGAACAAAGGTATATCCTCGTTAGTGGCATCAATCACACCAACAGTGAAGATAGAGGAGCTATCACCCCAATCTCTCGTGTAGGCATATTGTATGTCCCAAGTGTTGTAACTATCAGTCATCGACTTCGCATATGCCTTGTTAGCCTCGGCACTGTTTGGATTCGCCATAAAGTCATCATGACTTAACACCTGAAACGAGCCGATGTGACGATTAAAGATCGATACTCGATGATTATCCTTAGCCCAACTGAAATTGATGTTACCTCTGTTATCAGGAACGGGTCTCACGATGTTTTGCTCGCCATCAACGCCGGCAGCATCCATCTTGCCAGTAGCCTGCAGACCTAGGTCTAGACCCGGGATGTCAACTTTGAATTGATCGATGTGCGTATAGTCCAATCCCACACGGAAGGTTCCATAGTCGTTATTCCAAGTATAACCCGCCTTGAAATCAACTCCCTGTACCTCGTAAGTGCCAGCATTCACCGCCGGCAACACTAACGTAACACCTGCCGCAGCGTCACTGCCGTAAAGCCGCTGCACCCCATCCACAACATATAAATCAGGATTAACAACGCAGTTGATACGCTGGTCCGAATTTGCACCATATTCGGATGCTAAGGCACTCGGGCTACATGGAATCGCATTACCGTCCGGACCTCTGGAGTCAAGGGGTATGGTGTCGTTCAGCACGTAGTTATTCTCATCGCCCACAACCGAGTTGAACTTTTCGATTTCGGGATTAATAGCAGCGCGAGGAACCAAGGGCAGAACTCTGTCTTCTACCTCAAAGCGCCAGATATCTGCGCCAACCGACAAGCCGTCTAAATCACCGCCTGGCGTCCATTGAAAACCAACATTGAAAGTATCAGCATACTCCGGATCGAGGTCTGGATTAGCCCGTCCTCGGGTATAGAAGAAGTTAGCGATAGCATTTTCGTTAGTCGCCGGCAATAGCCCAGCTCTAACCTCTTGGTTTCGAATTGGATCTTGGATGGTAGTGCCATTGGCTTCGAAAGCCTGGTTAACTACCCCAATATTTGGTGCCCGAAAGGACTCAGACCAAGAGGCACGAAGCAGTAGCTCTTCAACAGGCCTCCAGCTTAGGGCAACTTTGGGTGAGAGTGCACTTCCAATATCCTCATAGTCCTCATAACGCAGCGCAACTTGTGTCTCGACATTTTCTGCCCAAGGTAGTGATAGCTCAACAAACAATGAGCGAATATCTCTCTGGTCATCAAAATTAAAAATACAGTTGGCACATTCTAGGTTATTTGTTATCTCTGAGTACCGCTCTGTTACCGGTGCAAACAAGCTTGCAGGGAACGGAAGACCTTCAGCATAACTCTTGATCGGGCTAAGACCAGGATAGTTAATCTCTGGCGCTCTGCCAGAAGCATTCCTTTTCCTGTACTGCAAACCCGCAGCAAATGCCGCAGTGCCGCCGGACATCTCACCAAGATCTCCATTCATCACGTAATCAACAACAAAGAGCTCGTTTCGCTTGTCTGCCCTCAAAATTCTCTGATCCATCCAGTCAATCAACTCAGGACTATTCGCCAGATTAGGATCTGTTAATGAAGTTAAGAATGGATTGAAGAACTGACAACCGTCCCTACCATGGTTTGTACTGGTAAGGGCCAGGGCGGAGGTATCATAAGTATTCAGTACATAATTTGGGAAAACCAAGTTGAATAGTCCACCCAGTGGTGCAAAGGCAGGAACCGCCATGAAGTTAAGCTCTGAAGAGCCATTCGGCGTACAGTTAGGCCCGCCTAGGCCGTTGATGGCAAGCTCTGTACGATCTCGCTGCAGGGTGGAAACCTCTTGCTCTATGCTCGATTCACTCCACGCCACACTCAGATCCCATTCTAAATTACGACCAAATCCTTCAAAATCACCCCTGAAGCCTGCTTGGACGTTAGACTCTTTCTGATCCGTGGGAAGGCCAGATGTTCTAGTGGTCGGCCAACCTGTAGCCACGCCACCTCCGTACCAACCCTGCCCAAAGCCCCCATTCGATTGAAGGTTAGGATTATTTTGAGCAATTCCTGTCGGCGTATTGCCAATATAAGGCGCTAATGACCCAAGGGCCTCTGGTCCCCAAAAGATATGCAACGTTCGCGAGAAAGAGCGACCATCCCACTCTCGAGTAATCTCCGAGTCAGAGGAATTAAAGAACGAATAAAACTCCATTCCATTGCTGAAATCATGCTCAAATGATCCTGCGAGACTGTATCGCTCTTGACCATAGGTCATGAATTGGTTGCCCATGTTATTTTCTGAGCACTGGCCAGAACGTCGAGCGAAATCAGTGTATCGGTTATCTACATAAAACTGACCGAATTCTCCGGAGCCCGATTCACATAACGGATCCGAATAAACAAAACCTCGCGTTCCGCCCGCAGCCTCTCCAATACCTGCACGCTCCGCCTTATTTTGACCCGTCAGAGGCATATCGAGATAGCCCATGTTAAAGGTCGCGCCGAGTGGGCTAGTGGGAGAGAAGGATCCTACTCTGCTGTTAGAGATAATCCTGTCTTCATCAAAATATTGGGCATGCTCAAGCTTTTGCGGGTCCCTCTCAAAATACTCTCCAGAAAGAACCAATCGAGTATTTCCATTATTCCAATCAGTTCCCCATATGCCACTGAAAGTCTCTTCATACGTACCTCCAGCTTCCTGTATACCGTTGGTGTCAGCATACAATTCTAAGCCGTCAAAGTCGGTCCGCATGATAATGTTGACCACACCTGCTACCGCATCAGCTCCATATAAAGCTGAGCCGCCATCAGTAAGAACTTCCACCCTCTCAGTCATGACGAGCGGGATGGAATTTAAATTCACGCTCTCCTGTCCGGAAGCGGTCACAACCGCGGCTGGTGTTGATCTCTTTCCGTTAATTAGGGTAAGGGTCGAGTTACCACCAAGATTTCGCAAGTTGACCCCAGCAGTTCCCGTATTCTGGCTACCAGACCCTGCCATCGCTCCCTCGACATTGGTATCTGAACCTTGGTTTACCTCTAAATTCCTGATTACATCCCAGATTGTTGAAGCTCCCTGAGCCTGGATGCTATCTCTGTCAACTATGCTAACAGGCGACGGCGCATCCAACGCACTGCCTCGAATGTAGGAACCTGTCACTATGACTTCTTCGACCTCAGGTTCATTCTGCTGGGCCGAAAGCGGCATGGTTGCTCCCGCCGCAGCTACCATAACGGCAAGCGCCAAACCTCGTCGTTTGCTTGGAAACTTCTTTTGCATCATCTCTCCCCTTTTCTTTCTGAGTTTTACTCTCTTAAGGTGCTGATTTATATGTATTTTATTCTTTATCTGTTTGTTATGTCGATTCATCGCACGGTGCTTGCTTTTTTTTACGTCAAGCCTTAATGCGACCGCTCGACATGCTAACATAAGTTTGTATCAGATTTTTACCTTTTAATGACCTAAATTCACGTTAAAAACTGAATAGGTGCTTGGAGTAAGAGCCTAAATGCAAAATCCAGTAAAACTCTCCGTTCTTGATCAGTTCTGGCGGCATTATGCTGCCACACTATAGCCCCTATAAAGTCGCTGAAAACTTCAGGATGCTAGAAACTATGT